>NZ_JBBAKG010000042.1:47412-50381 GCF_040403615.1 Haliscomenobacter sp.
TTGCCTACATCCAATCGAAAATCCGCAGCAGCGGAAAAAGTAGTATAAGGCTTGTCCAGCAGGTTTCTTCCTTGATCGCGGTAAATGGTCGAAATCCGGTATTTGCCATCAAAAGCGCCCGAAAGTGCCGGATTGAGGTACAGAGGAGAAGCATAAAACTGGGAAAAGTGAGTGTCTTGTCCTTGCATTTTCAGCAAGGTCAACAAAAGTGCCAAGACGGTAATACCGTAGTGTTTTCGCATAGGATTTTCTTTGAATTGGATGCAAAAGTACCGATTTGACGGAGTTTATTCCTATTTATGGCAGATAGAAAAGTTTTACAACTCACAATCACAACGGTATTAAGAACTTTTTATTATTTTTGAAATTCATGTGGTTGTAGAGATGCAACCCTACAACCACCCAACATTTTTGCCTTGGAAAGCAAACGACACATCCACTTGGCCATTTGCCCATTGAGCGTGGTGCCTGTGCGGCATACACCCTCCCAGCGCAGCGAGATGTCCTCGCAATTGCTCTTTGGCGAAACCGTGGAAGTATTGGAGGAAAAAGGCAAACTCTGGTGCAAAATACGCGCCACCAGCGACAATTTCATCGGTTGGGTCGAAACCAATCAACTCAAACCGATTACCCCTTCTGAATTTGAAAGTTTCAATGCCCATTTTGCGTATAGCCTCGAATTGGTGCAACCAGTGATGGGGGCTGATCATTTCATTCCGATTACCATGGGTGCACGTTTGCCAGAATACGATGGCATCCGCTTCCGTTTGGGGGAGGTTTTTTATACGTTTAGCGGCCAGGCGGTTGCCCCCGGAGATTTCCAACCTACCGCTGATTTTATCCTCAAATTGGCCAAACGCTACCTGAATACGCCTTTTTTATGGGGAGGCCGTTCGCCTTTTGGGATGGACAGCCCCGGATTGGTGCAAATGGTGTTCCAAATGGCCGGTTTCAAAGTACCCCGCGAAGCGGCTGCGCAAATCGAAATTGGAGACACCATTGATTTCATCGAGAACGCTCAAGCGGGCGATCTGGCTTTTTTTGAAAACAACCAGAGTCGCATCAGCCACGTCGGCATTTTGATGCCCGATTCCAAAATTATCCACTCTTTCGGTGGAGTTCGCATCGACAAAATTGACCATTACGGCATTTACGATGATGCCCGTCAAGCCTACAGCAAAAGGCTGCGGCTGATCAAACGGATTCTACCCACCGTTCCTCCCAAGAACAACGCTACGGATTTGCCCGAATTGGAGCGCAGTGGGGTACAGGCTGAGTTGTTCTGATAGTGTCCTGAATTTCCAATCTTGAAAAAATCTTTCCCTTTTCAAACTTCTTGATATATGTCAAGAGCGCCCACTGCTTTTGCCCGCAACTTTGTATCGTTAACCAAAACAACGATAACCATGTATTCAAAATCAATTTTAGCAATAGCAGTTGGCTTGACCCTGAGTGCTTGCACAGCTGTACAAAACGAAACAGGCATGAAAACCATCAACCAAAATGCACCAGTAAAATGCAGCAAAAGCATTTTAATCAACGCTCGTCCAGACAAAGTATGGGCGGTAATGACCAATATTGATCATTGGGCAGACTGGCAATCCGATATCAGCAAACCGAAACTTAACGGCAAGCTAGCACCCAACTCCACCTTTGACTGGAAAACGGGAGGCGTTCGCATTCATTCGACACTCCACACCGTTGAACCGTTTAGCCATTTTGGATGGACTGGAAAAACAATGGGGATGTTTGCGATCCACAACTGGACATTGATAGAAAAAAATGGACAAATTCAGGTTACTGTTGATGAAAGCATGGAAGGCTTTTTGGCCAGCCTTTTGAAAAAATCGTTCAACAAAAATTTGGAGCGTGACATGCAGCACTGGCTGGATTTGTTGAAAAAAGAATGTGAACAATCAAACCAATCCAAATGAAAACCACATTGAAACTCGAAGAGCTGGGCCTCTTGATCCTTTTTTCTGCCACTTATTTCCTGTACTTTCAAGGAAGTTGGGGCTTGTACCTGGGCTTGTTTTTTGTGCCCGATGTCTCATTTGCCTTGTTTTTAATCACCCCCAAAATGGGCGCCATCGGCTACAATGTCTTTCACCACAAGGGAGTGATGGCCTTGCTGATACTGGCTGGTTATTTTTTCCAAAACGATTTGGTCATCAAAATAGGCTTGATTTTCATGGCACACAGCTGTTTTGATCGGGTGGCGGGCTACGGCCTGAAGTATTTCGACAGTTTTGACCATACACATTTGGGCTGGGTGGGGAAGAGTAAGGGAAAAAACCAATAGAAAGGGCAATTGGAAAGGCGTGTGTTCAAAGACTTGTCGCAACTTTGTAGCACACACCAATTCCAATGAGAAAGAAAACTTACAAAGCCACCATGTTGCTCCCGGCTGGGGCAAAGGAATATTGGTCTACCATCATGTATGGGGAGGCCAAATTTCCGTATAAGATTTATGCGGGTGAAATCATCGTTGCCGCCTACGCCAAATTCAGAGACGGTACCCAGGTCATCGGCGGGGTCAAGAAATCCGATTCCGAAGACTACAACATCAAGTTTTTTAACGTACTAAACGCCGCTGGACAAGCCTATCCCGGCTGGCCGATCGATTGCAGCGACCACGAAGATTTTCGCCACCATGGATATATTTTCATCCTGAATGACGATGAAAGTGTGGAGTATGAATTGACGATTAAAGAAAAAGAAGCCGCCTTTTGAACTAATTCATTTCATTTAATTATAAAGTGTTACTCGCTAGTCCAATGAAGTGTTGGTCACTGAGCGGAGTCGAAGTTGGTCACTGAGCTTAGCCGAAGTGAATGTTAACCCAAAATTAATTCTCAAAAAAATCCATTAATATTTTGGATAAATCGTTTTTTTTTTTTTCAAATTTGTGACAACAAAGTACAACACATATAAAAAAGTCTCTTAATTGTTTTTTCCTGCTTCATTCC
>NZ_JBBAKG010000043.1:0-50241 GCF_040403615.1 Haliscomenobacter sp.
GAGGATTTTATTTTTATTGGTCAACCGTACTTAAAATGGCACTATGACCTGCAATCTCGCCTGAAATCCGCGAGAAGCCTTGGTCTGACGGTAAAAATCGTAGACTTGAGCCAATTCCGGGAATTCTTTTTGAACCACTTTCGCCATTTTGGCCTCATCATCCGATCCTTCACCCATAAATTCTTCAAGGAATTGCTGAAAGGGATCTTTGATGAAAGGGTAAACAGCGGTGCGGTAGTCTTTGATTTTGGCCAGTTTGGCAGCTGATTTTAAGGCCGCATCCAAGCCACCAATTTTATCTACCAGCCCTATTTTCTTCGCATCCAGGCCACTCCACACCCGACCTTGGGCAATTTCATGAACGGCTTCCTTCTTCATGTGGCGGCCATCGGCAACACGCTTGAGAAACAGGTCATACAATTCTTCTGTAGAAGCTTGGGCACGTTTGGCTTCTTCTTCTGACATGTCAAAAAGGGTGGTTATTCCGGTAGCAAATGGGCCGGTTTTAACCGAGTCCATGGTAATGCCCAGCTTATTGGCCATCATTTTTTCAATGCTGGGAATCATCCGAAACACCCCAATAGAGCCCGTAATCGTATTGGGTTCTGCATAGATGGAATCGGCCATGCAGGCGATGTAATATCCCCCTGAAGCAGCGTAATCCCCCATGGATACCACCAATGGGATGTGGGCTTGTTTGGCCTTGGTGAGGGCGTACCAAATGTTTTCAGAGGCCAGAGCGCTTCCGCCACCAGAATTGACCCGCAAAACAATGGCTTTGATTTTATCATCATCCAGGATGTCTTCAATGGCCTTAATGTAGCGTTTGTCGCCGATGGTACCATTGGTGCCTTTGCCATCCAATACCGCGCCTTCGGCGTACAATACGGCAATTTTATTGCTGGCTTTGTAGTTCTTTTTGCCAGGTTTGGCCGCGTCAAATTCATTGATGCTGACAAATTTCACCTCTTCATCCTCATCCAGACCCAGTTTTTTGCGCAATTCATCGATGAGTTCCTGGCGGTAAATCACCTTGTTAAAGAGGCCGTATTTCACGGCATTCTCGGGGCTATTCGCCAAGCCTTGATCGACCACATTGCGCAATTCGGCAATGCTCATTTTACGGTTCTTGGCAATGTCACTCAGGAAAATGTCGTAAAAGTCCCTCAAAAATTCACGATACTGAAGTTTGTTTTCAGGACTGAACTTTTCCAATCGATAGGGCTCGGTAGCACCTTTGAATTTACCGGCATAGAAAATCTGCATTTTGATGTTCAGCTTGTCCAACAGCCGTTTGTAGAACATTGTCTGAACGGCAAAGCCATTGACTTCAACATAGCCACTGGGGTTGATGTATACTTGATCGGCTACCGAAGCCAGATAATAACTGCCCCTCATGAAAAACTTGCCGTGCGCAACGACGAATTTCCCCTTTTTCTTGAAGTCTTCCACCGCTTGACGCAGAATGCGGGCAGTGGCAAAACCATTCAAACTGGCCATTTCAGGTTCCAGCAGGATACCTTTGATATTGTCGTCATCGGCAGCCCGACGAATGGCATCCGCCACATCGTGAACGCCGAGGATTTTTGATTTTTTTAGATCCGATAATGAAGTGGATTCTACATTATTGGTTTGCTCAGGCATCACCTGATCAAAGGTCAACCTTAATACACTATTGGGGCTGATGTGCTCTGTTTTTTCGGCACTACTTGCGATCGCACTGATGATCCCAATTCCAACCAGAAAAAGCACACCCAATGCAACCAACACCCCTAAACAAGAGGCAAAAAACATTTTGAAAAACTGACTCATAGTTAACTTTTTATTGACTGTGGAAAAATAAGTAAAATGGACGGAGCTCTATTTTTTTTTAGATGAAATGCACTAAAACAGAGAAGATGGATGCGATTGCTGGCAATTAATTAACCACAATTTAATTTGTCTTCTGGCTTTATGTCCTATTTTTACGCCTGTTCAAGAATAAAATATTGACTGTGACCTCAATCGATTTAAAACCACTCAAGGAGTTTCAGGAGACCAAAGATGGATTGCCCTATATTCACCGCGATATCAGTTGGTTGTCTTTCAATTACCGTGTACTTCAGGAAGCAATGGATTCCAGTGTTCCGCTTTTGGAGCGCTTGAAGTTTCTGGCCATCTACTCTTCCAACCTTGACGAATATTTCAAAGTGCGGATGGCTTACCACCGCCACCTGGTATTGGTCAACAAAAGCACCAAACAGGAGCTGGAATACGATCCAAAATCGGCGATTAAGGAAATTCGACGCATCGTCAATCTTCAGCAGGAAATATTCAGCAAGGTCTTTGAGGAAAAAATACTCCCAGAGCTGAAAGACCATAAAATCTATTTAGTGCGGCGTTTGAGCCTCAATGAAGAACAGCAGCAATTTGTAGAAGCCTTCTTTAAGGACAACATGCTTCCTTATGTACAGCCGGTATTGTTGCACCAAAAAAGGATTCGCCCTTTTTTGAACAACGCGGCTTTGTACCTCACTTTATGGCTCAAACCCATCGAAAATCCAGGTGGAGACGATGAATTCGCCTTGGTCAAAATGCCTTCTGATCAATTGCCCCGCTTTATCCAATTGCCCCCCTCTGCACCTGGCAGACACGATATGATCATGTTGGACGACATCGTGCGGCACAGTGTTTCCTGGATGTTTCCAGGGTATGCCATAGAAGATACTTTTTCCATTAAACTGACCCGTGATGCAGCGTTGTACATCGATGATGAATTTTCGGGCGATTTATTGCAAAAAATCCGCAGCAGTTTGACCAAACGGCACGTAGGTTCCACTTCCCGTTTTGTGTTCGACCGAGAAATGCCCGATGCGATGTTGACCGTTTTCAAGGAAGTTTTCGAACTGGAAAAAAACGATACCCTGCGGGAAGGTCGGTACCACAATAATTTTGACTTTTTTAAATTCCCGGATTTTGGTTTGAATGATTTGAAAAATCCGGTTTTACCTATCCTGGCGTACAAGATTTTGGAAAATGAAGACAACGACATTTTCGCCAAAATCAGCGAAAAAGACCGCCTGCTCAATTATCCGTATCAGTCTTATGCCAGCGTTCTGCGTTTTTTTGAAGAAGCAGCCAAAGACCCCTTGGTCACCCACATCAAAATAACCCAGTACCGGGTGGCGAAAAACTCACAGATTTTGCAGGCTTTGATGGATGCTGTAGAGAATGGCAAACAGGTGTCTATTTTCATTGAGGTCAAAGCTCGATTTGACGAAGAAGCAAACCTGAGTTGGGGAGAAAAATTGAAAAAAGCAGGTGTACACGTGCATTACAGCTTTCCCGGAGTGAAGGTACATGCCAAACTTGCGTTGGTTCGACGGATGGAAAGCACTGGAGCTGCCTTGTATTCCTACTTGTCTACGGGTAATTTCCATGAAGATACGGCCAAAGTATACAGTGATTTTGGGTTTTTCACCAAGGATACCCGCCTGACTTCTGAGGTAGCAAGGATTTTTACCTTTTTGGAAACCGTAAAAGTCCCTCAGCAAGAATTTAAGTATTTTTTGGTCGGTCAATTCAACCTGCGTTCGGGCATCGAGCAATTGATTGACTTTGAAATTGGGCAAGCCAAAAAAGGCAAGCCCGCCAACATCATCATCAAAATCAACAGCATTCAGGATCGCCCCATGGTCGAAAAGCTTTACGAAGCTAGCCGGGCTGGTGTAAATATTCAGATGATCGTGCGCGGAATTTGTTCCCTGGTTCCAGGAATTAAAGGATACAGCGAAAACATCAAGGCAATAAGCATCGTAGATCGCTACCTGGAGCACGCCAGGGTTTTTGTATTCCATCACGCAGGCGAAGAAAAACTGTTCTTGTCTTCCGCTGACTGGATGACCCGCAACCTGAGTTTCCGCATCGAAACGGCCTTTCCAATTTATGACCCTGAAGTCAAAGGCGACATCCTGGACTACCTGCAAATCCAACTCAGTGACAACGTAAAAGGAAGAGTTTTGGACAAAAACCTGTCGAACGAACGAAACAAGGCGGAGAGCGATTTCCCTTGCCGCTCACAGGTAGATACCTATTATATGGTGAAGCGGAAGATGGAAGAGCGGGAGAAGCTTTGAGCTTTCAGCCTTCAGCAGTCAGCTTTGAGCTATCAGCAGTCAGCTTTCAGCCTTCAGCAGTCAGCTATCAGCTAATTTTACCAATTGCTGAAGGCTGATAGCTGAAGGCTGATAGCTGAAGGCTGATAGCTGACTGCTTAAAGTTAATTTTTCTCAGGACGAAGGCCACGTACAACCTTCCCGGCTTGCCACATTTCGCTATCGCGGAGGTCAGCAAGTTCCAGTTCCAGTTTTTCGCGGTAATCATCCAAGCTATTGGAGTCGATAGAGCGTTGTGCTTCTTCACCTGAAGCTACACTATCGTACAATTCTTTAAATACAGGTGCAGTAGCATCGCGGAATTTTTTCCACCAATCCAATGCACCGCGTTGAGCAGTGGTGGAACAGTTGGCGTACATCCAGTCCATGCCATTTTCAGCAACCAAAGGCATCAAAGATTGGGTCAATTCTTCTACCGTTTCGTTGAATGCTTCTGAAGGACTGTGTCCACGCTTGCGCAATTCATCGTATTGTGCAGCAAAGATGCCCTGAATAGCGCCCATCAATGTACCCCGTTCGCCAGTAAGGTCAGAGAATACTTCGTTTTGGAACGTTGTTTCAAACAAGTAGCCAGATCCAATACCAATGCCCATCGCTACAACGCGGTCTTTGGCACGGCCAGTTGCATCCTGGTGGATGGCGTAGCTGGAGTTCAATCCGCGGCCTTCCAGAAACAGACGGCGCAAACTTGTACCAGAACCTTTTGGCGCAGCCAAAATTACATCAACGTCAGCTGGAGGAATGATGCCGGTGCGTTCTTTGTAAGTGATGCCAAAGCCATGAGAAAAATAAAGGGCTTTACCCGGCGTCAGGGCTTTCTTGATTGTTGGCCAGATGGCGATTTGAGCGGCATCAGACAGCAAGTACTGTATGATGGTACCGCGTTCAGCTGCTTCTTGAATGCTGAATAGGGTTTCTCCAGGTACAAAACCATCGGCAATCGCCTTATCCCAAGTTTTGGAGGGATTCCGCTGACCTACAATAACGTTGAAACCATTGTCGCGCAAATTAAGCGCTTGCCCTGGTCCTTGAACGCCATAACCGATGATGGCAATGGTTTCATCTTTCAATACTTCCAGAGCCTTTTCAAGCGGGAACTCTTCGCGGGTAACCACGTTTTCTTCTACGCCGCCAAAGTTGAGCTTTGCCATAAGATACTTGCGTTTTGTTTTGAGCCCACAAATGCAAATGCCATCGTGGGTACATAAAATTTAAAAAACTGCGCAAATATAGAACAAATGCTGTCTTTGCCTAGTATGGAAAAAAATCGGGTTTTACAATTCCAAACATACACTCAAGAACGCATGGCCTCGATGTACAAACTCAACTTGTACAAATCGAGGTAACGCAAATTGGGGCGGGAAGACTGGGTCAATTGCGAGATCCAAAATGGACGCAAGGGCTGCAAGGCAAGTCCCACGGCTTGTACCAATCGCATTTTTCGGAGTTTATTGTAAGTTTGTGAGAGTCGGGTGCTGGCAGATTTTCCATTTTGGTGCAAAAGGGCCAGGTTTTGCACCGCTGTAGCCGTTTTTTCCAAAAATACACTATTGGTTTCCAAACCCAAATGCAGCAATGGATTGTTCAAATGCAGGATTTCGATGCCTTTCCTGGCCAGCTCAGCTCCAAACAGGGTATCTTCATGGCCATACGTGCGGATTTGCTCATCGAAAGCGATGCTTTGAAATATTTCCCGAGGAATCAAAAAATTATTGGTCATAAAAGCATGGTAGGGTTCAGCTTGCCGGGCAGTAAAATCCTGCTGCTCGCGTTGCCGACCGTAATGCCAGTGCAGTAAATATTGCGGGTCGGCGGGTGGCTTGGACAAATACGTTCTTCCGCCGTACAACAAACGGTCTGCTTGCAGGTGCGCTACGTAGGTTTCGAGGTAGTTGGGTACCACAATCCCAGAATCGCAGTCCATAAACAGTAGATACTCAAATTTGGCCATACTGCCCAGGCGATTGCGGATTGCAGCGCGGCCAATGTTTTGCGGCAACTCTTCGTAGCGGATGTTGATTTTTTGAGTCCATTGCCGATTGCAAATTTGAAAAGATGCTTCGGAAGCGTCGTCCAGCAAGCAAATTTCGCAATGAACGCCTAAAGTTTCGGCTTGGCGCCGCAATTCTCCCACCAGATGGGAAACGTCACAGTTGTAAATTGGAATCAATATCGAAAGCATACCCAAAGATAAACTGCTTCGAAGTAGATTCAAGAGTGTTTTGGATGAAATAATTATAAACTTTTACACGTACTTTTGTGCAGTTTTTAAAATACTACCTTTCAATCAAAACTGAAACTTCAGAAAGTTTGTTATATTTGCAAACAAGTTCAACATACGCTCATGTCATCCACTGCAACATTGGGAACCTTACTTCGGGATCCATCTTTATCCAAGCCTTTGCGCGATATCGCTGAAAAAGTTGCCCAACAGCAAAGAATCAGCCCTGAAGAGGGTATTTTGCTTTTCGAAGAAGCTGAATTGGCTTACCTGGGCATTTTGGCCAACTACATTCGGGAGCAAAAACAAGGGGACAACACTTATTTCAACCGCAATTTCCACATTGAGCCGACCAATCTTTGTGTGTACACTTGCAAGTTCTGTTCCTATTCTCGCCTCATCAAGCAGCGGTCTGAAGGTTGGGAGTACACCATGGAAGACATGTTGGACATTGTATACAAGTACGATGATCAACCCGTTACCGAAGTACACATTGTAGGTGGCGTATTGCCGCAGTACGACGTGCCTTTTTATGTGGAGTTGTTTCAAAAAATAAAGGCGCACCGTCCGGAGTTGCACGTCAAAGCACTTACTCCGGTAGAATACCATTACATTTTTAAAAAGGCCAAATTGAGCTACGAAGAAGGCATGAAAATCATCTCTGATTCAGGGGTCGATTCCTTGCCTGGCGGTGGTGCAGAGATTTTCCACCCCGAAATTCGCGAGCAAATTGCGGGCGATAAATGCACCGGTGAGCAATGGCTGCGGATGCACGAGATCTGGCATGAGTTGGGCAAGCGTTCGAATGCGACCATGCTGTATGGCCACATCGAAAATTACAGCCACCGCATCCACCACCTGGATGAGCTGCGCAAATTGCAAGACAAAACTGGTGGCTTCCAGACCTTCATTCCGCTCAAGTTCCGAAACAAAGACAATGAAATGTCGCACCTCGAAGAGGTAAGCACCATCGAAGATTTGCGCAATTATGCCATCAGTCGGATTTACCTCGACAACTTTGGCCACATCAAGGCCTACTGGCCGATGATCAGCAGAAGCGTGGCTCAAATGGCGCTGTCTTTTGGTGTAGACGACATCGACGGCACCATCGATGACACCACTAAGATTTATTCGATGGCTGGATCGGAAGAGCAAACGCCAGCGATGAACACCCGTGATCTGGTCAGCTTGATTCGCAGTGTAGGTCGTCGCCCCATCGAGCGCGATACCTTGTACAATGTTGTACAGGATTACACCGATTTTGCTTTTGAGGAAGACAATCAATTCCGGGGTTACCTGGATTTGCCTGTAGTCAACAATTGACCCTAAACCCCATCAACCCAATGAAAAACATCTTCATCATTCGCCACGGAGAAACCGACCTCAACCGCAATGGCATCGTTCAGGGCAGTGGCGTAGATACGCAACTCAACGAATTTGGTAGACACCAGGCACAAGCTTTTTTCAAACGCTACCAACACCATCCGTTTGAAGTGGTGCTTACTTCTGCACTTCAGCGTACCCACCAAACGGTGGAAAACTTTATTAACCTGGGACTTCCCTGGGAGCAGTGGCCGGAGATCAACGAGATCAGCTGGGGCAGCCATGAAGGCAAAACCAGCACGCCGGAGATGCACAAAGAATATGCCAACATGACCAACCATTGGAAAGCAGGCAACTATCATGCTCGAATTGATGGCGGAGAAAGTGCACAAGATTTGGCCAATCGCATCCAAACCTTTGTTCAACACTTGCGCAATCGACCAGAAAAAGAAATCCTGATTTGTAGCCATGGCCGGGCCATGCGTTGCCTGATGTGCGTGCTGAAAGACATGCCATTGCAACAAATGGATCATTTTAAACACGCCAATACCGGCTTATACAAAGCCATTTACGATGGCGCAGCGTTTCACTTTGAGCTGGAAAATAGCCTCAGCCATCTGGAGTTTAAGACCAGCGTATAAACCACAACATGGACACTAAAATTCGGGTCACCGCAGTCAGTTATTTGAATACCAAGCCATTATTATATGGTTTGTTCAAAAGCCCAATTGCGACAGAGCTCGATCTACAATTGGATATTCCCTCGATTTGTGCCGAAAAACTGCGCTCAGGTGAGGCAGATTTGGGGCTGGTGCCCGTGGCCATCATCCCCGAATTGGGCAATGCCTACATCGTTTCCGATTTTTGCATTGGTGCCGAAGGAATGGTCAAAACCGTATGCATCTATGCTAAAAAGCCACTTGATCAACTAAAGCGGATTTACCTGGATTACCATTCTCGAACTTCAGTTGAATTGGCTCGAATATTGATCCGGGAATATTGGAAGGTAGACGTGGAGTTGTTGCCTGCAAAACCGGGTTTTGAAACCCAGATCGAAGGCGACACGGGTGCACTCCTGATCGGCGACCGTACCATGGGACTGGAATCCAAATACCCCTTTGTATACGACTTGGGCGAAGCCTGGACGAAGCATACTGGATTGCCTTTTGTATTTGCGGCCTGGGTCAGCACCCGCCCGCTAGATCCTGCCTTTATTCAACGCTTCAATGCTGCATTAAAAACGGGTTTGGATTACATCCCCGAACTGATCTATCTACTGCCGACTCAGCCGGATTTTGATTTAAAAACCTACTTTACCAAATACATCAGCTACCCACTCACCGAAAGAAAAAAAGAAGCACTGGCGCTTTTTTTGCACAAAATGAACCCCAACTACGAAAGCAGCATACTTTTCCCCCTGGAGAAAACGCGTCTCGCCCTATCTGGTGGCTACTGAGTAATGTCGCCACCCCACCGTTTGCAAATTTTGCCTAAAACCGAAATGGGATTCTCTTCGTTACATAACTCGATACCAATTCTGGGATTAAGCACCTAAGGAACGGTTCAGTGCTAAATTGACATTACTTACCAACATCTTTCGTTATGAAAATCAAACTTTTTGCCCTGTGTCTGGGTTTCCTTTTCTTTGCGAGTGCTTGTCAAAACCAAGCGCGCATTAATGCACAAACCAGTGATATGAAAACAGATAAAATTTCCACCGAAGAAAAAGAAGTGATCACCCTGGCAGGTGGCTGTTTCTGGTGTGTAGAAGCCATTTACCAGGAAGTAGAAGGCGTCTATTCGGTCAAATCCGGGTACGCTGGTGGTACCGAGGCGGAAGCCAATTACCGCGCAGTATGTACTGGTACTACCGGGCATGCCGAAGTGGTACAAGTTACCTTCAATCCCAAAGTGATTGTCCTTGAAGATATTTTGCGCATCTTCTGGAGTACGCACGATCCTACCACCCTCAATCGGCAGGGTGCAGATGCCGGGCCACAGTACCGTTCGGCCATTTTTTACACCAGTGAAGCGCAGAAGGCCATTGCAGAAAAATCTATCCAGGAGGTTGCGTCTACTTTGTGGGACAATCCAGTGGTGACTACATTGGAGCCCTTTACTGTTTTCTATCCTGCTGAAGACTACCACCAGGATTATTACAGTCTGGTTGGCGACCGCAACTCTTACTGCACCTTTGTGATCACCCCAAAAGTGACCAAATTCCGGAAGGAGTTTGCTGATAGATTGAAAAAGAAGCAGCATTAATAATGCCTTAGAAATAATTTAGGACAACTTCGCTGTTTTCTTTCCACCACCTGAGACCCCTAAGATTCACCTAAGAGTAACATTCAGTATCTTCTAAAGTGAGCCTTAGGTGCCTTAGGTGGTGGAAAAAATAAGCAGCGAAGCTGCAATCCTACCCGAAATAAATCCCTCCTATTATAACCTTTGGTTTTATCCATTTTCTCCACTCCCTGCTCATCCCCTCTCTTGGATTTTCCTGAAATAAACCTATATTAGTAGTGGGGCAAAAATTTATTTAGAGACATCCAGTAGGTAAAGTTTATAAAAAACATGCCTTCAACTTTTTCAAAAAACCCACATTCCCACTTTCCCCTCCAAGATCTTTCATTTTTTCCCAGCCATTTCCTATTTTAAACCCCACAAACACTTTTAAGCCTAACCAAAATGAAAAGATCCATTCTCTTTTTGGGCATTGCTCTCTTGCTCAGCACATTAAGCATAGCGCAAACGAACAAGTCAACTACAGCGACCACTTTTGATCCCTCGCTCTACTCCGGCCTCCGCTGGCGCGAACTCGGCCCCTTTCGCGGCGGGCGTTCTTGCACCGTCACGGGCGTACGCGGCAACCCCAACCTGTTTTACTTTGGCACCGTGGGCGGTGGGGTATGGCGCACCAAAGACGCAGGTCAGACCTGGGACAACATCAGCGACAAGTACTTTGGCGGTTCCATCGGTGCTGTAGCCGTAGCCGAAAGTGATCCCAACGTGATCTACGTCGGCGAGGGCGAGCAAACCCTGCGCAACAACGTGGCTTCCGGGGCCGGCCTTTGGCGCTCCACCGACGCTGGTGTTACCTGGAAAAGCATCGGCTTGCAGGATTCACGCCACATTGCCCGCATTCGGGTGCACCCCAAAAACCCAGACGTGGTGTACGTAGCCGCAATGGGCAATTTGTGGAAGCCCAACGAAACGCGCGGCGTATTCCGTAGCACCGATGGCGGTCAAACCTGGAAAAAAATCCTCTACCTCAACGACAAAGCGGGGGCGGGCGACCTCATCCTCGACCCCAACAACCCGCGCATCCTCTACGCCAGCACCTGGAACATGACCCGCAATGGCTACCGCATGGACAGCGGCGGCCCCGACTCCAAACTCTGGAAAAGCACCGACGGCGGCGATACATGGGAAAACCTTTCCGACAAAATCGGCATGCCCAAGGGCACCAACGGCATCATTGGTGTGACCGTTTCGCCCCAAAATTCCAACCGGGTGTGGGCCATCATCGAAAACCAGGATGCAGGCGGGGTCTATCGCTCCGATGACGCAGGCGCCACCTGGGCCAAACTGAATCAAGACCGGGGGCTGCTGCAACGCGCCTGGTACTACTGCCGCATTTATGCCGATTCGCAAAACGAAGACCTGGTATACGTGATGAACGTGAGCTACGGCGTGTCCAAAGACGGCGGCAAAACGTTTGAACTCAAAAATGCCCCCCACGGCGACCATCACGACCTCTGGATCGATCCCGACAACAACAAACGCATGATCATCGGCGACGATGGCGGCGCACAAATCTCCCTGGATGGCGGCAACAACTGGACGACTTACCACAATCAACCCACCGCGCAGTTTTACCGCGTATCGACCGACAATCATTTCCCTTACCGCATCTATGGCGCACAACAGGACAATACCAGCGTGCGCATTCCGCACCGCACCAATGGCAATGCCGTAACCGAAAAAGATTGGGACGCATTGGCAATTGGTGAGTCGGCGCACCTGGCACCCGATCCGCTCAACGATGCAGTTGTTTTCGGCGGCGATTACAAGGGCTATATGACCATGCAGAATCTGGAAACGGGCCAGGAACGCTCGACCAACGTGCATCCTGACCTGCCCGCCGGTTCTGGCGCAGAAGTGATGAAGTACCGCTTCAACTGGAATTATCCGGTGTTTTTCAGTCCGCACAACCCTAAAAAGCTCTACGCTTGCTCCAATCACCTGCACATGAGTTTGAACGGTGGCGAAAGCTGGGAAGTGATCAGTCCTGACCTAACCCGCGCAGATCCAGAGACCATCAAGTCTTCCGGTGGGCCGATTACCCAGGACAATACCGGAGCAGAATACTACGCCAACATTTTTGCAGCTACCGAATCGCCCTATACCGAAGGCGAAATCTGGACAGGATCGGACGATGGGTTGGTGCATGTCAGCGTGGATGGCGGCAAAAACTGGAAAAACGTCACTCCGCCCATGTCGCCAAAACTCAACATGATCAACGCAGTGGAAGTCAGTCCATTCGTGAAGGGCGAGGCGTACATTGCGGCTACTTCCTACAAATTTGGCGATTACACACCCTACATCTACCGCACCCTGGATTACGGCAAAACCTGGACGGTGACAACCAAGGGCATCCCCAAAGACGAATTCGTCCGGGTAGTACGCGCCGACCCCAAGCGCAAAGGCTTGTTGTATGCTGGCACCGAAAAAGGCATGTGGGTATCCTTTGATGATGGCGAAAACTGGAGCAAACTCCAACTTAACTTGCCACCTGTGCCCATCGCTGATTTGGTGGTCAAAAACGACAACCTGATTGCCGCCACCCATGGTCGCAGTTTTTGGCTGATCGATGACTTGACGCCACTGCACCAGCTCAATGCCGAAATAGCGGCCAAGGATGTCATGCTGTATCAACCCATGCCCACGTACCGCATGGCGGGTAGCAGCAAAAGAGACCCCAAACTGGAAGGCGAAAATCACCCCAACGGCTTGATGATCCATTATTTCATCAAAAAACTGGACGATAACGCGGAAGTAAAAATCGACATTCTGGAAAGCGACGGAGATACGATCCGCACGTTTAGCACCAAAGCCAAGGACAAATTGAATCTGATCACGGTCAAAGCTGGAGGTGGCCGTTTTGTATGGGACCTGCGTTATCCTGGGTACAAAACCTTCCCTGGTATGGTCTTTTATGGCTCGCCCAACCAGGGTCCAAAGGCCGTTCCGGGCAAATACCAGGTGCGCCTGACGGTGAATGGACAAGTGCAAACCCAGCCTTTCGAGATCCTCAAAGACCCACGTTTGAATACCACACTGGAAGATTTTCAGGCGCAGTTTGAGTTTTTGATGAAAGTACGCAATAAGGTCAGCGAGGCCAATGAAGGCATCATCAACATCCGTAAAATCAAGGAGGACCTGAATTACCTCAAAAACAAGATGGGCAGCGAGGAAAAAAACAAAGACATTCTGGACGCCATCAAGAAGTTTGAGGGAGAACTCATCGTCATCGAAAACACCATCCACCAAACTAAAAACCAAAGCGTACAAGACCCGCTCAACTATGGCATCAAGCTCAACAACCGACTGGCACACTTGATGGTAGAACAGGCTCAGGGGGATTTTAGACCGACCAAACAAGGGGAGGAAGTGCGCAGCAAATTGAGCCAAATGGTGGACCAGGAATTATCCAAACTCAAAACCACCATCGACAATAATTTATACAAAATCAACCAAATGGCCAAGGAGAAAGGGGTGATGTTTGTGAATTAAAAGATTTGATACCCATCCCTTGAATAATTTAGTAACCCGCTTTTAAAATGGTGGGTTACTAAGTTTTAGACGTAGAAATGTAAAATAATCCAGCAAAGTAAATTTATTGTTTATTAAAAATGCGCCTCATTTCATAACCAAAGCCTAATATAGGATTTACCCCTACTTTACATTCACTAAAGATCTTTACACAGTTACTTCAGATTATTTCATCCTTAATCTAACCACCCATTTCGGGCACAACAAGATGAAAAAAAATTTACTTCAAAGCGGGACATGGCTTAATTTTGGCCGGTTTCTGCTCATTCAGATCGCTCTGGTGATTTGCTGTTCTGGCATTTTGTATGCCTCTCCCTACTCCAAACCACTTGAAAAAGTGGAAATTGCATCAACTGTAGTCAAGCCCATTGATGGTACAGTTGTAGATGAAACCAACGCACCTTTGGCTGGTGTGAGTATTTTGGTCAAGGGCACTTCGAATGGTACCGTAACTGACGTCGATGGAAAGTTTAGTTTAGAAGCACCAGATGACGCAACTTTGATCTTTTCCTACACAGGTTACCTTTCACAAGAAATTGTGGTTGGTGCTCAAACGACCATTTCCATCAGCCTGAAAACGGACACAAAGTTACTGGATGGCGTTGTGGTCATTGGTTATGGAACGGCCAAGAAATCGGATTTGACCGGTTCGGTTGGTTCTGTCAAAGCTGAGCAACTCCAGGAACGCCCCACACCATCACTTACCCAGGCATTGTCTGGTAGAATTGCCGGCGTGCAAGTAAACAACAACTCGGGGCGTCCGGGCGGTAGAACAACCATTCGTGTACGCGGATTTAGTTCCATCAACTCTTCCAATAACCCGCTTTACGTGGTAGATGGAGTGATGCTTCCCCAAGGTACCCAAAACCAGTTCAGCTCCGCAATTGACTACATCAACCCCAACGACATCGTTTCGGTAGAGGTACTCAAAGATGCTTCTTCAACCGCCATTTATGGTGCCAGAGGTGCCAACGGGGTTATTTTGGTCACTACCAAAAAAGGAAAAGCAGGCGAAGGTTCGATTACGTACAATGGCGATTTTAGTGTCAATACCATCGGACCAAACCGACCAGAAGTATTGAATGCCAAGGAATACCAGGCCGTAGAAGATTTATCTTGGGCCAACATGGCCAAATATGACCCCGCAGGATGGGCAGCAGGCAGATGGGCGAGTTTAAATCCCAAATTGCGCCGTATTGATCCACGGGTTTTCAATGCAGATGGCAGTCCTAAGTTTGACACGGACTGGTTTGAAGAAACGACACAAAGTAAGCTTTCTCAAAACCACCAATTGGGTTTTAGCGGTGGCAACGAGCGTACCCAGCATTCTATTTCGCTGGGATACCGCGACGATCAGGGTCTGCTCAAGACTTCGTACATGAAAAGATACTCAGGCCGCTTTACCATTGATGACCAAATTAAAAAATGGCTGAAAGTAGGTGGTACCTTGAGTTACAACAACCAAACCGAGAATATTGTAGATCAAAACGACCAGGTAGCTCGACGTATCGTTGAAGACTTCCCATTTATGCCGGTTAGATACGAAGATGGAACTTTTGCCAACAACCGCGATTATCCTTTTGCAGAAGGTACATTCAGCTCTTTTCACAACTTGATGGGACGTAGGTATATTTTGAACACCCAAACAACATTGGGAAGTTTGTATTCAAACCTCAGCTTAGCCAAAGGTTTGGAGATGCGTACCGTGTTTGGTATCAACGTTCAGACCCAGGAAAACAACCAATCTACAACCCGTACCATCAACATTGGTGGCAATGGCTCTGCCTCTACCACCAACTTCAAAGAAAGTTTTTGGTCATTGGAAAATTACCTGACCTACAACAAACAACTGCGTAACCACTCGTTTAACGGTTTATTGGGGGTTTCATGGCAAGAAACGAACGTTTTTAGCATGGGTGCTGGTGTGAGCAATTTTGCCACAGATTATTTCGGATTCAACAACCTGGGCGCTGGTGCCGTCAACCCTACAGTTAGCTCTGGTGCATCGCGGTTTGCGTTTAACTCCTATTTTGGACGCCTCAATTACACCTTGTCCAACAAGTACTTGTTCACCCTTACTGGTCGTTCAGATGGTTCTTCCAAATTTGGAGAAAACCACAAATTTGCGTTCTTCCCATCAGGTGCAGTAGCTTGGCGGGTGTCCGAAGAAGGATTTTTGAAAGGCAGTGAGGTGATTTCCAATTTAAAACTTCGTGCAAGTTACGGTCTAACCGGTAACTCTGAAATCCCAGCTTATTCCTCATTGTCGTTGTTGAGCTCCAACTTCGCTACCATTTATAATGATGCACGGGTAGCTGGAACAGGTATTAACCGTTTGGCCAACCCCGATCTGCGTTGGGAAAAAACGGCGCAGACAGATGTAGGGATTGAATTCGCTTTGTTCAAAGGCCGGGTTTCAGTAGAAGCCGATTATTACTACCGCAAAACAACCGACATGCTGTTGGATGCACCTGTGCCAACAACGAGTGGTTACGGTACCATTCGCAGAAACGTGGGATCCATGTACAACAAGGGCTTTGAGATTGGCTTGAACAGTAGAAACATTGACGCTGGTGGTTTTCAATGGACTACTTCATTCAATATTTCATTCAACCGGAACAAAGTCCTTTCCTTGGCAACTCCTTCCGATATCTTCAACGTAGGTGGACCAGACTTTATCGGCAATGCCAACATCATTCGGATTGGCGAGCCAGTAGGTTCTTTCTATGGCCTTACCCGCCTGGGCGTTTGGAGCGAATCTGAGCGTGAAGAAGCCGCCAAATTTACGAGTTACCGCAATGGTCTAACTGTTTTGCCAGGTGACCTCAAGTATCTGGATACGAATGGCGACAAGGCCATTAACGGCGCTGACCGCAGCATCATCGGAAATGGTAGCCCAAAGGGTTGGGGAACCTTTTCCAACACCATCCGCTACAAAAACATTGATTTGACCTTGGATCTTCAGTTTTCGTATGGTAACGATGTGTTGATGCTGAACTTTCACTCTAGCGAAGACCGCCAATCCCTGGCCAACAGCTACTCTTCTGTGTTGAACGCCTGGACTCCCCAGAATCAAAATACGATGATTGCTGAAATTCGCGATACGCGCGCGGGTTATGTCACCAACGTAGATTCCTGGTGGGTCAAAAATGGTTCTTTCCTGCGGGGCAGAAATTTATTGCTGGGTTATACTTTCCCTGCTCAGGTGCTGAATAAGCTCAAAATGGGCCGCTTGCGGGTGTATGCCACTGCTCAAAACTTCTTCTTGCTGGTAGAGGACAAGATTGTTGGCGATCCTGAAGTAACACCCACCAACCAGGGAGCTGGCAACAGCGCGTTTTCTCAGGGTATGATTTGGCACAACTATCCCAAGCCTACCACCTATATGGTTGGTTTGCAAATTGGCCTTTAATCTAGTTTTTAATTCAACACAACTTCATTTGTTATGAAATTGAATATCATCAAATATATAAGCAAAGTTACGCTCGTTGGAGCGATCTTGCTGGGGACTGCGGGTTGTAGTGATTTTTTGAATGAACAGGCTCCGTCCAACCTTACACCAGATAGTTTTTATACCATTCCAGACCACGCCGAAGCTGCACTGGCTGCTGTTTATGCAGACTTGCGTTTTATGGGCGGTGGTGCCGGTATTTTTTCGAGCAACTGGCAGTTGTTGGAAGCCCTAACAGGTACTTCAACCACCGAAACAGCGCAAAACTCGGATTTGAATAACTTGTATGGACTGGTACACGACGGCAATACCGCCCATGTGATCAACTATTGGAACGGCTTGTACCGAGTGATCGCACAAGCCAACCAAGTGATTGACAAAGTGCCGCCAATTACGCCAATGCCAGAGGCCCAAAAGAAAAAAATCTTGGGTGAAGCCCGCTTTTTGCGTGCTTCGGCTTACTTTACGGCGGTTAGAATGTGGGGAGATATTCCGCTCATTACCAAGCCACAAACAGCAACTTCAGAAGATTTTTTACCTGGACGTGCGCCTCAGGAAGAAATTTACAAACTGATTGTAGATGACCTAATTGCTGCCGAGGCAGCTGGTTTGGCCTGGATGGACGTCAGTGGTCGTGCCAATTTGGCTGCAGTAAAAGCGCAGTTGGCGCGGGTCTACTTGACCATGGCCGGATTTCCTTTGAAAAAAGGCGCTTCGCATTACAAGTTGGCTGCCGATAAAGCAGCTGAGGTGATCACTTATGCCAATGCGACCCCTGGGTCAATTAACTTGTTTACGACCTATGATGATGTGCACAAAGAAAGTACGGAAAACCGTCTTGAGCACCTCTTTATGCTGCAATACAATACGTTAGTGGCAGGGAATCCAATGGAGAATTTTTACCCGAACTTTAAGCCTGTAACCTTTAGCGGCCCCGGTGGGACCGGAAGTAGCGTACCTACTTCAGCTTTTTACAAATCGTATGAAACTGGTGATTTGCGCGCAAAAGACCAGGAAGGGTATTTCTATACTTCTTATTTCACCAACGGCAACGGCGCACGTTTTGAATTGGGTGCACCTTATGTATTCAAACACTTCAATCGTACTTCAGCCGGTACTTCTGGAGTGGCAGGTACACGTCAAAACAACCTGAACGTACCTCAAATTCGTTATGCTGAAGTATTGTTGCTGTTTGCAGAAGCGCAAAACGAATTGGGCGCACCTACACAGGCGGCTTACGATGCTTTCAAGCGCATCAGAGACCGGGCCAAACTTACTACACCAGGTTTGGAAACGTATAACCAAGCTTCATTCCGCGAAGCGGTTTGGAAAGAGCGTTGGCATGAATTGTGCTATGAGCAAATCACCTGGTTTGACATGGTGCGTTTGCGCAAGGTGTTCAACGAAAATACCAAGAAGTTTGATGAATTTGTTGGGCACGTTAACTTGAGTTCAAATCAGCCTTTGCAAGAGAAGCACTTGTTGCTTCCTATTCCAAGGCAAGAGTTGCTAAATAACCCGAATTTGAAAACTCAGAATCCGGGTTATCCACAATAAGGGATAGCTTGATTTGATCTGGAAAGTCTGTGAGGTACTTAGTATCTCACAGGTTTTTTTATGTCAATTTTCCTTTTTTTCCTTTCTAAAATCACTCACATCGATCCAAACTCAAAAGCCCCATTGACAAGAATTCATACGAAACAAAGAAAATGGCGAAGGAGAGAGAAGTAATGTTTGTAAATTGGCGCATAGTCAAAATTCCTACATCATGTCCACACAACTCTCCTACCTCAGCGGTACCAGCACCAAGCCCTTGCTCGGCACCACCATCGGCGATATGCTGGATGACACTGCCGCGCGTTTCCCTCACAACGATGCATTGATTGTGCACCACCAAGACATTCGCTTTACCTACCAGCAATTCAAGGCCGTAGTTGACGATTGTGCGCGGGCTTTTATGGCTTTGGGTATACAAAAGGGAGACCGGGTAGGCGTGTGGTCACCCAATCGCTACGAGTGGACGGTGACCCAATTTGCTACCGCAAAAATCGGGGCCATCCTGGTCAACATCAACCCCAGTTACCGCTTGCACGAACTGGAATACGCCCTGAACCAATCCGAATGCAGCACTTTGGTCACTGCTGATCAGTTCAAAGCGTCTCAGTTTAGCGAAATGCTTTATGCCTTGGCTCCTGAATTGAAAGACACGCCTAAAGGACATCTCAATACTGCGAAAGCACCGCAGCTCCGCACCATTATTTGCCTTTCGGAAGATGAAAGACCGGGCATGTGGCGTTGGGATGATTTTTTGCAGGAAGCCGAAAAAATCACCCCTGAAGCCCTGGCCAGTCGCCAAGGTAGTTTATCTGCTGACGAGCCCATCAACATCCAGTACACTTCCGGCACCACAGGTTTCCCCAAAGGCGCAACCCTCAGCCACCACAACATCCTGAACAATGGCTATTTTGTGGCAGAGCTCATGAGTTTCACCGAAAAAGACCGCCTGATCATCCCCGTACCCTTGTACCACTGCTTTGGCATGGTGATGGGCAACCTGGGTTGTGTCACGCACGGTGCAGCCATGATTTACCCCAGTGAAGGCTTTGATCCGGCCAGCACGCTTGCTGCGGTGGAACAAGAAAAAGCGACAGGAATTTACGGCGTACCTACCATGTTTATCGCAGAACTGGATTTGCCCAATTTTTCCCAATACGACTTGACCAGTTTACGCACCGGCATCATGGCAGGCTCTCCTTGCCCGGTTGAAGTGATGAAAAAAGTACAAAGCCTGATGCACGTGTCTGAGATGGAAATCGCTTACGGCATGACCGAAACCAGTCCCGTGAGCACCCAAACCCGCATTGGTACGCCCCTGGAAAAACAGGTCAGCACCGTAGGTCAAATTCACCCGCACCTGGAAGTCAAAATCGTCGATCCAGAAACGGGACTGACCGTGCCTCGGAATATCCCTGGTGAACTTTGCACCCGTGGCTACAGCGTCATGTTGGGTTATTGGAAAAATGACATCGCCACCAAAAACGCCATCGACCAAGCCCGTTGGATGCACACAGGCGACCTCGCTACGATAGACAATGAAGGCTATGTCAAAATTGTAGGCCGCATCAAAGACATGATCATTCGGGGGGGAGAAAACATCTACCCGCGCGAAATCGAAGAGTTCCTGTACACCCATCCCAAAATCAGCGATGTGCAGGTGATTGGCGTACCCGATGCCAAATACGTGGAAGCGGTAATGGCCTGGATTCGCATCAAAGAGGGCGAAACCTTGACCAAAGAAGAAGTACAGGATTACTGCAAAGGCCAGATTTCACATTTCAAAATCCCGCAATATGTACACTTCACCGATGGTTTCCCGATGACGGTAACGGGCAAAATCCGCAAGGTGGAAATGCGGGAACAAAGCATCAAGGAACTGGGCTTGGAGGCTTCAGCGGAGATGAAGACAGCGTAGTTCTAAACCTGTTTTTTATAAAAAATTTCAAAAACAATTAAAGCTCTGTTTTGCTGTACGCTTGTTTTTTGGTTAAATTATCGGATGTAGTAGAAAAAACCTGACTCCTCCCACATCAACATGTGGATGCGCCTCCCTGCTATTGCCTGCACCTTTGTGTTATCGAAAACAAAATCAATAACACAATGAGAAACACCAAATCTTTATTATTCCCAATCAAAGTCTTGGCTTTGATTGCCTTTTACTGCCTTATTGACGTGCGGGTTAAAGCCCAAACCACGCCAGCACCAGAACAAGTATACATCCAGCGCGAATACATGAAAGTTATGCCTGGCATGTGGGACGACTACCTGAAAGTGGAACAAGTATGGAAAACCGTACACCAACGTCGCAAAGACGAAGGCAAAATCCTGGGCTGGACTTTGTACCGCAGCATCTACCCCAGCGGCACCAACGCTGAGTACGACTACATGACCACTACCCGTTTTAAAAGTGGCAAGGAACTAGAAGAATCCAGCAACATGACCTGGGAGTACATCACCAAAGGGATGAGCAAAGAAGACCTCGCCATTGCCGACAACACCGGAAAAACCCGCAACCTGGTTGCGACCCACCTGTATCGCATGACGGAAAGTGCCTCTCCTGGTGCCAGTTTCCTCAAATTGACCCACCTTCAGTCTGCTTCTGGCAAAGGAAGCGAGTTGGAAAAAATGGAGAAAATGATGAAACCGGTTTTCGAGGAAGCCATAAAAATGGGCAAAATTGCCACTTGGACTTTCGGCGACCACATGTATCCTTACAGTCCCGAAACCGGCAATTATTACCGCGTCATTGGCACCAATACCTTGGAAGACATGCTCAATGCCGACAACAGCAATTACATCGAAGTCGCTTTCAAAAAAGTATATCCTGCCAAGGATTATGCGGCGACCATGAAAGCCTTTCGCGACATCATCGAGATCAAATCGACTGAGTTGTGGGTGAGGGTGGATTCGACGAAGTAAGCCAACCTATACAGAAAGAAAGAAATAAACGCACATTTTTACAAAACGGCAAAGGCTGATTGGGGTCAAAAAAGATTCCAGTCGGCTTTGCTTTTTCAAAAAGTTTTCATAAAAAAATGTAGCTTTACTGATCTACATTTGCCATACTATGAAACACCTCACTGCCCTATTCATCTTATTTTCCATCGCCATTGGATCAAGCGCCCAAAGCAAAACCGGGCAGGCGCTCATCGACTCCTTGCGCAAAACGCTCCCCAGACTCAAGTCCGACACCCAAAAAGTCAGTACCCTCAATAAAATCAGCTACGAACTGCGGCGTTTCAACCCGGATACCGGATTGTATTATGCCAATCTTGCGCTGAACCTGGCCCAAAAAATTGGTTCAAAAAAAGGCGAAGCGCAAGCCTATCGTTTTGCGGGAATCAATTTGTATCGCTTGTCAGATTATCCTCGAGCACTCGATAAGCACCAAAAAGCTGCTGCCCTTTTCGAAGCATTAACGGACAAGCCGGGCATGGCCGCCAATTTCAACAACATCGGCAACATCTACCTGGCCCAAAGTGATTTCCCACAAGCCCTCGAATACTATAAAAAAGCCTTGCCCATCAACGAAAGCATTGGCAACAAACAGGAACAAGCCAACAACCTGAACAACATTGGCAACATCTATTTCAACAACTCCGATTATCAACAAGCCCTGGTATATTACCAAAGAACCTTGCCTGTTTTCCAAATTTTGAGCAACAAGCCCAGTGAAGCCCTATGCCTGGGAAACATTGGAGCAGTTTATGAACGTTTAGGGGATTTCTCCCAAGCTTTAAGTTATTTTCAAAAAGCTTTAGCGCTGTATGAAAGATTAGGAGACAAGTCTGGACAAGCAGATATTTTTTTGAAAATGGCTTACATTTATTACAATTTAAATGACTTTCTCAAAGCACGTGAATTTCATCAAAAAGCGTTGCCCATTTGGGAAAATTTGGGCGACAAAACGGAGCAGGCAGCGAATCTCTCCGGACTTGGAAGCGTCGAAAAACAGCTTTCCAACTATACACAGGCTCAGAAATACCACGAAAAAGCGCTCGAGATGTATGAGCAAATTGGCATTGAATCCGGACAAGCGGCCAATCTCAGCAATTTGGGCAGTCTATATGTATCTTTGAAAGACAATCAAAAAGCATTATCCTTTCTACAAAAAGGCCTGGCCATTCATGAAAAATTGGGCGACCTGAATGCTCAAGCAGCCGACTTCAATTCAATCGGAAATATTTATGCATCCAACCAGGATTACTCTCAGGCGATTGCCTACCAATCCAAAGCGCTCTCTATTGCAAAAAAAATCGGTTCGCTGTATTTAGAAAGTGACATTTTGGCTTCGCTAAGCAGCATTTATGAAAAACAGGGAAACTATCCCCAGGCTTACGAAGCTTACAAAAAACACACCGAATTGCGGGATAAATTCCTGGGGGAAGAGTCAAAAAAACAATTTACCCGGACTGAAATTCAGTATGAGTTTGACAAAAAAGAAACCGAGTATAAATTTCAACAACGACTCACAGAAGAGCAATTGCAAAAGCAAGTTTTGCTTGCCACCCAACGCAGTCAGGAACTCAGACTGAGCAGTCAGCAACTTGATTTAAGCAACCAGGAGAAAGACTTACAACGCTTGGCTTACCTTAAAGAAAAAGCCGAAAAACAAGAGAAAATCAAGGAATTGAGCCTATCCGAAAAAGAAAAACAATTGCAATCCGCTCAATTAAAAACCTTGAACCAAGAAAGTGAGCTGCAAAAAACCAAAATCAAGGCCAGAAATATCCAGCGCAACATTTCTATGCTTGGGTTATTGTTGGCCGTACTTGCCTCATTTTTCATTTACCGCAACTTTAGCAACCAAAGAAAAGCCAATCGGGTTATTTCACTAGAAAAACAAAAATCTGATGAGCTTTTGCTCAATATTTTGCCCGCCGAAGTAGCCGAAGAACTGAAGGAAAAGGGATCTGCTACCGCTCATTTGTATGACAATGTTACCGTACTGTTTACCGACTTTGTCAACTTTACGCAGGTTGCCGAAAACCTGTCTCCACAGGAATTGGTGGGTGAAATCGACCGCTGTTTTCGCGTTTTTGATGGGATTATTGGAGAAAACGGATTGGAAAAAATCAAAACCATTGGTGATGCCTATCTGGCAGTTTGCGGCCTTCCGGGGGCAGATACAGAGCATGCAACAAAAACAGTCCTTGCTGCCCAAGCCATTTGTGCCTGGATCAAAGATCCACTCAATGCCGCCAAATTTCAGGTGCGCATTGGCATCCACACGGGGTCCGTAGTAGCCGGAATTGTGGGGGTCAAAAAATTTGCCTACGATATTTGGGGAGATACCGTCAATACCGCGGCACGGATGGAGCAAAACAGCGAGCCAGGCAAAATCAATCTTTCAGGAACTACTTACGAGTTGGTGAAAAATGACTTTGCCTGTACCCACCGGGGAAAAATCGAAGCCAAAAACAAAGGCGCGATTGACATGTATTTTCTGGAAACGGTTTAAGGCAGATTACTAGGTCTTACTTGTACAACAACAGGCTGCCCTCCCGGTAATTGCAAGCAAATCAATCCATTAGAAATCACCATCGCAGCTCCAGGCATGGCCGGACTGGCAGGGCTGGCACTTACATCCCTATTGGTAGCATTGTTGTGGATAAAAATTCGTCCCCCACGAACCTGGAGTGAGCAATTGTTGCCGTTGCCTTGTGAATAGGTAGAATCCGTATTTTTGATGCCCGAATTTTTCCCCTTCGCAAATTGGTCATACACACAAAAATTTCCATCCAATTGCATGATTCCTACCCTATTGCCTTTTTTTGAATTCATCAACTGCCCTGGCCCCAGTGATCCACCATCGGGAATACTGTTGGGTGCATCCGATAGCAATTCAAATTTCCCTGAATTGGCGATTACTACACCAGGCTGATTCACGGGAGTAGACGCATCTGCCGGAATGTAAATGTCCAAACTGTAATTCAAGATTTCGCCAGGAGCGTATTCATTGTCTCCAAATGGCACTACAAAATTGATGGTTTTGTCAGAAATGGGATCACTGACGATTACGGTTGACGTAAAGATCTTGTTTTGACTGTCGGTAACTTTGGCGATTACTTTCAAAGATTGGTTGATGGGAGCTCCATTGTTGTCTAATTCCAGGGAAAAACCCAACCCTGGGTCCGCTGCTTTTACGGAGTTGATTTGTACGTTTGCCATGTTTTAGGTATTATTGAGTGATTAGAATGTAGATGCAAGAGATGACCACCACTTTCTTAAAAGCAGCAAGTATTTTGTAAAAATGTTTTTAAAGAAATAAAAAGATAGGTCGATTGCGTAAATATAAAGCACTTTCCATAAAATTGAAAGTTTAGATTGACTTAATTTGAAGTGCTTTTTTCAAATAGGTTACAAGGCTTAGATTTTAAAAACAACAAAACAGAGACCGCATGACCACACTTTCCGAACAAGCCAAAGCCCTGGGTGATGCCCGCATCCGCTACACCTCCGAAGGTCGCAGCGGAAATCTTTATTTTGAAAGCGATGCAACCACCTTCGACCTATGGTGGGAATTCGGCGGCGGCGATGCCCTGGCCATCATCAACATTCCAACCGAACAAACCTGGGAAGCCCAAACGAAATTACCGCTGGACAAGCGCGATGCCGTTCTGGACTATATTGCCGCGCAAGTCATCAATGATCAGGCTTTTGGAAGAGGAAGATATGAAATCTCCGATAATTTCTTGACGATTTATAAGTAAAAAAATTGCAGAAGAATTGTTATAGCATTAACTTCGTGTGCAATAAAAAAACTCCAAAAGCACATTTTATGCAAAAACTAAAACTCACCTTGCTGCTTATTTTAGGCTATATGGCATTAGTCGCCCAGGTTATCGATCCGGCTTTTGCGCCCCGAATTTTGCGTGCTTCGAATAATCACAACATTGCTGCAGTACAAGTAGACAATAAGTTACTCGTAACTGCTTCAATCAAAGGGTATGTCAATAATGAATCAGTTGGCTTATTGTTTAGGGTACATGAAGACGGTGAAGTAGATCGTTCTTTTCAATATCCTTCTCAATTGAGTGCGCCATTTCGGGTAGGTGTCCAAAAAGATGGTAAAATCATCATTGCGGGAAATTTCAAAACTTCAACCGGAGCATTTCTCGGCAATTTATTACGCCTTCTGCCAAATGGAACCATCGACCAAACATTTGCATCTTTATCAAAAGAAACATTCAGCATCAACCAGTTGGTTATTCTTCCCAATCAAAAAATATTTGTTTCCGGTTTTTTACCAAGACCGGATGGAAAATCGGGGGTAATATACCATGCTCTATTAATGCTACCCGATGGAACCATCGACAAAGGTTTTCCAGAATTGTTTTTTTCAACAGAATCTACTTCACCAGGGATTATAGATGACATTGATTTTCAATCAAACAACGAGTTAATTATTGCAGGATCAAACTTTAAAGTTGGGAATCGCACCCAAAAATTACTCCGGGTTGATTCACTTGGAAAAGTAGACACTCTGTTTAACCCCGTGTTTACCAATACTTTTATTTTTAACTTACGCAACATTGCAATTTTAGCCGATGGCACCATTGGAGTTTTATCTGGAGATTTTAGCACAGTCACCGTTTTTGATCGAAATGGCAAGCGGATATTTTCTGAAAACCTGCGCAATGAGTTCGCATTCCTTCATCCTTTAGGCAAAAGAGGATTCATTATCTTGGGCAAAAGTCATTATGAAGTTTATCATACTACCAATTCATATTCCAAACGTGAAGACTTTGGTGTCAATGATTACATATTCAATGCCGAAACACAAGCGGAAGGTCGCATCGTGTTTGCTGGTCAATTTACTCAAGTAGGCAATCGTTTCAAAGCAGGAATAGCTAGGATCAAAGCAGGTGACAATATTTTCTCCTCCTTTGATGATAATTTTAAGGCAGGATTTTATGCTCCTGGAGTTGTATCCGACGCGCTAAAACTAAAGGACGAAAAAATAGTCATTGGAGGTTATTTTCACCTCATCAATGGAACACGTGTCAATCACATCGCCAGATTGATGCCGAATGGACAACTTGATCCTTCTTTCAATCAAAATTTAGCAAATATAAACCGGGGTGTAAATAAAATAAAACAGCAGTCGAATGGTAATTTTGTAGTGGGAGGCACTCGTACACCAGACTTTGATGGGCTACTCAATGGGATAGATATCATTGATAAGGATGGCAATTTCATCAGGTCGTTGTCTTATCCTTACTACGGCTTAATTACATCCATTCTTTACCTTGATGTAGATGCAAATGATCGAATCTATGCAGGTGAAAATATTGCCTACCGAGATGGATTAGGCAATAGTGGTCAGACTCTCGCTCGATACAGCGCTAATGGAGTTCTTGAAGCCAATTACAACGATTTATACATCAACTCATTGGTAAGATACAATGGTCTAATTGTACAGCCAGATCAGAAGCTACTCATTTTTGGTCACTCGTTGCGCTATGATAATTCAGATACAACGGCAATGATAAGAGCATTGCCCAATGGGTTGAGAGATTCCAGATTTGCTGCAGAAGCTGAAAGAAACGCATATGCTACCTCAGGCGCACTTCTCTCAACTGGTGAAATTATCTTGGGTGGATACACGCGCAAATCTGACAATATCAATCGTTCTTTTTTAATTAAATTGGACTCATTGGGAAAAAAATCAATGAATTTTAATGCCAATATTGGCACTAACCCAGATCGTCCATCTATCGTATCTTTCCTTACAAAGTTACCCCTTGACCATTTACTGATATCTGGTTCATTTGATCAATACAATGGCCGCAGTGTAAACAAGAACTTCATAATTGATAAAAATGGAAAATTTATAGCTGATTTTTTTCCAAATCTAGACAACCCCAGGTTTTCTTCAACAATCATTATAAACGAAAATAGCTATTACTTAGGTGGTTCATTTATTGCACCGAATGGTGCTGTAAGTTTTGTAAAAATTTCTGCCATAAGCACTTCAATAAACAAGCCCGAATCTAAATTATTCGCCAAAAAATCCAAAATCTTCCCTAACCCGATTATTTCCGAAAAGCTCTCCTTAGAACTCAACTCAGCATTGGTCGAAACTGATTTGCAATTTCAAATTTGTGAACTGGCCACAGGAAGAATTGTTCAATCTGGGCTTATTCTAGGCAAACCTTTCACTTCATTTGATCTAAAAACCTTGACAAATGGCAGTTACGTTCTGCGCTTGATCGGAGAAAAATGGCAAGAAACCCATGTTTTTAACAAAATCAAATAACCGAATTCTGGATTTTCTGCTCCCTTGTTTACATTTGCTTCGTATGAAACAATGAAAAAGGCGATGCCTGGAAGTACAACAAAGCCACCAATTCTTATTACTTGCACTACTTTGACGATGCCCAACCCGACTTGAATTGGGAAAACCCAAAACAATTGTTGGGTTGGGGTCAACCTAGCCAATCTGGAGGTGTTCTACTAATGATTTGCTGAATCAATGCACTGTTGATTCCGCACTCTATTCCTATTCTCATTTTGTAAAACTACCAATCATGAAAACCACTATTGGCATTACCGAAGCCAACCTTCACGCCGTTGCGACTGATTTGACCAAAATTTTGGCCGACGAATTTGTGCTGTACACCAAAACCCGCAACGCTCATTGGAATGTTGAAGGTCCAGATTTTTACGACAAGCACAAGTTTTTTGAAGGCCAATACGAGCAACTGGACGAGATCATGGACAGTGTAGCCGAACGCATCCGCACCCTGGGACACTATGCTCCAGCTACCCTCAAGGCTTTTCTTGAACTGACCCACCTCACGGAAGCCTCACGGGAGAAAAACGACGGTGCCGGCTTTATCCATGAACTAACTGCCGACCATGAGAGCATCATCATGAATTTGCGGGGCAAAATCAACCTGTTTGCCAACGAATACCACGATATGGGTTCCAGTGACTTCATCACCGGACTCCTGCAAACTCATGAAAAGATGTCCTGGTTTTTGCGCTCACATTTGAAATAATTACTTGGTGTATCTCGGGGTAATCTTAAGTGATTGCCCCGAGATACGCTTGCCCACCAGAATTTTTTTATCTTTGCCCAAATCAAAAAAACAAACTTCATGAAATACTTGATCAGACTTGGTTTGTTGTTGCTGGTGGTGGTGCTGGTCTACAACTACTTCTTTGGCGACGCACAGGAAAAAGCCCAGTCCAAGGAAATTTTTCATCAGGTAGGGCAACTGGGCAAAGCCTCCTGGGCGCTGCTGAAATCTGAAAAATCCAAACTGGACGATGGAAAATACGATTCCACCCTGGATAAAATTGACAACATTTATCAGGGTCTGCGCAGCCACGCCCGTTCAGAAAATGACGTAGAAAGCTTGCAAAGGTTGACCGAATTGGAAAGAGAACGCCAGGCACTCGAGCAACGGATGAACGAAATCGACGCGGAAAAAGCCCGCCAGGCAGGCAGCAATCGTCCGCTTGGTTCTGCCAATCAATTGTTGCAAGAAGAAAAAGACCTTAAGATTGACCTTCGTCGTTTGCTCAGTGACACCGAGACGCTGATGAAACAAATGGATCAGCAATAAATTTTCATGGCCAACAATATTGCCACCCGCCGAACCCGGCCCAATTATTTTTACGCCCTGATCAGCGTGGCGCTGGTGCTGTTTGTACTGGGCTTTTTTGGAGCGATTTTGCTGCACGCCCAGCAGTTTGTACGCTTGTACAAAGAACGGGTCAACCTGATTGTAGAACTGGTGGAAAGCGCCAGTACCAGCGACATGATTGCCCTGGAGCGTTTTTTGAAAAATGCAGACTACGTGCGGCCGGGTACTATCAACAGGGTTTCCAAAGAAAAGGCTGCACAACTCATGCGCAACGAGTTTGGCGAAGAATTCCTCAAACTCGACTTGCCCAATCCATTTCTGGATGTGGTATTTTTCAACCTGAAGGCCGAATACCTCGATCCCGAGCATTTGCACCAAATTCGCGAAGAGCTCAAAGCACTGCCAACCATCAATGACGTGTATTACCAGGAAAGTTTGGTAGACAACATTGCCAACAATCTCCAGAAAGCGGGTTATTTCGCCTTGGGTTTTGGCCTGTTTTTCATCCTGGTCACGGCTACCCTCATCCACAATACCATCCGCCTTGCCTTGTATTCCAACCGCTTTTTGATCAAAAATATGGAGCTGGTGGGTGCTTCCTGGAGTTTCATCAGCCGGCCTTACCTCATTCGGGCTACCCTGCATGGGTTATTGAGCAGTTTGATCGCTATTCTGGCATTAGTGGGGCTGTTGTACTGGCTCAACCAAAGTTTTCCGGAAGTTTATTTGTTTCAAGATACGAGATTGCTGATGGCTGTTATCTTCGGCATCCTTTTTCTGGGCGTACTCATTTATGCCTTGTCTACGTTTTATGTCGTGAATAGATACCTGAAAATGCGGGTTGATGATCTTTATTGAGCGCTGGTCACTGAGCGTAGCCGAAGTGCCGGCGCTTCGGCTACGCTCAGCGACCAGCACTTCGGCTACGCTCAGTGACCATCTTTCAACATTTCAACCCCAAACTTTTCAACTATTTCCCTGCTTAACTCATCAAATAGTGTAATTTTGTCACTTCAAACTAAAACAAGAGAATGAGTACGAAAAGACCTTCCAATAGAAAACCGGCAGGACCGGGTCGTCAGGAGAAGGAAAACCCTACGCCGAGAGCAACCAGTGCGAGCAATCGCCCAACCACACCGACCACCGAACGGGTGCGCAGCAGCGCTCCTGCGGTCAAAGCGCCTCGCGTAAAAAAAGACTTGATTTTCAATCGCAACAATTATATCCTCTTGGGCGCAGCCGGGTTGGCCATGATGCTGGGCATTGTTTTGATGTCGGGAGGCGAAATGCCAGATCCCAATACCTGGGATGAAAACATCATCTACGGATCGCGTCGAATGGTTGTTGCCCCAATATTTATGCTCGGAGGAGTTGTATTGGGCATTGTAGCAATTTTCCGCAAATAACAATTCTATGTCAGAACTAATCCGTGGAATCGTCCTTGGCCTGGTACAAGGCATCACCGAGTTTTTGCCTGTAAGCAGTGATGGGCATTTGGAACTCGCCAAATATTTCTTGGGAGACACCAGTGCAGGGGAAGAAAGCCTTTTTCTTACCATTATTTTGCACGTTGCCACTACCCTATCCATCATTGTGGTGTTCAGAAAAGACATTGCCGACATATTCAAAGGGCTTTTGCAGTTCAAATGGAATGCGCAAACCGAGTTTTCGGCCAAGGTGGTGGTTTCCATGATCCCGGCGGTTTTTGCAGGATTGTTTTTTGAAAAAGAGATCGAAAGCATGTTCAGTGGCCGCATTTTGTTGGTTGCTGGAATGTTGGCACTGACGGGTTTTATGCTGGTATTGGCACAATTTGCCAAAGACACCAACAAGCCCATTACTTACTTCAATGCGTTCATCATTGGCATCGCGCAAGCTTTTGCCATTGCGCCGGGGCTTTCGCGCTCAGGCTGCACCATTTCTACTTCGGTATTGCTGGGCATTGATCGGAATCAAGCGGCCAAGTTTTCATTCCTGATCGTGATTCCTTTGATCTTGGGCAAGTTGTGCAAAGACATTCTGGATGGACATTTTAGCACGCCCATTGAGAACACTACTACTTTGATTGTCGGCTTTGTAGTGGCGTTTTTTACCGGCCTGTTTGCTTGTCGACTGATGCTCAAGGTAGTGCAACAGAGTAAATTGATCTATTTTGCCATATATTGCTTCATTGTTGCCATTTCCGCAGCAATTTACATCCTGACCAAGGGCTAAAATTGTTTCACTAAAACGTCCATATGGACCCGAATCCCGGAGAGCGGCCGCTCTCTAGTCAATTTTTTACTGAAGGCACTGTACTGCTCGTGGACAAACCACAAGGCTGGACTTCTTTTGATGTGGTCAACAGAATTCGAGGGAAAATCCGCAACCGCTTTCAACTCAAGAACATCAAGGTAGGCCATGCCGGTACCCTGGATCCGATGGCTACAGGCTTGCTCATTCTTTGCACAGGCAAAGATACCAAACGCATCAACGAATACCAGGATCGTCCCAAGGAATACACGGGCACAATCACTTTTGGCGCCACTACTCCTTCTTACGATGCCGAAACGGAAGTTGATGGCACTTATCCTATCGAACACATCACGCCTGAATTATTGGAAAAAGCCCGTCAGAAATTTCTGGGCGAAATCGAGCAAATTCCCCCCATGTTTTCGGCCATCAAAGTAGATGGGCAACCCCTCTACAAAATGGCCCGCAAAGGCGAAAGCATCAAAGTGGAAGCCCGCAAAGTACACCTGTACGCCATCGAGTTCACCCGCATTGAATTGCCAGAAGTGGATTTCCGAGTGGAATGCAGCAAAGGTACCTATATCCGTTCTTTGGCCTATGACCTGGGTAAAGCCCTAAAAAGTGGCGCATATCTCAGCGCCCTGCGCCGCACCAAAATCGGAGAATTTGAAGTGGAAAAAGCGAAAAGTGTGAACGAGTGGGTGGCCTGGATGGAGGAAGAAGGATAGCGTTTTCCCTGTTCTCTTTGGATTGAAAATTTGTGCCAAACGCCCTTATGAAGTAGGGAATAAAAAAAAGTGAATTACGCCGCTACCGCCATCTCATACCACTTCCCCTTCGCAAATATCGCTTGTACATCTTTTTTTAAGCCATCAACATCAAAAGTATTTTTCAGCGAGAAAGTTTTGAGTTGATCGATGCCTCTCAAATAGGCCTGCTCCATCAATTTAATGGCCTCTTCCTCTGAAGCATTCAGCATTTGATTATAGGGAATTCTAACCGAGATGTCTGCTTCTTGATGCTTGCGGGAATAATATTTGTAGGAGTCCAATACTTTACTTTTAGGTAAAACGATCAGGAAGTTAAAATAAAATTTATGCAAACCTTCCCCATATTTTCTAAGGTCGATGCCTTCGTGTAGGGCATGAATAAATGGAGAAAGGTTGACTTTGGGGTAAATTTCATGCCACAGCCTACCTGATACATAAATTTGTCTGTCATCTGGTAAGTAGCTCATTAGTTGTCAATTAGGTTGCCTGGAAATGCTAGGGTTGAAGGTTAATTCCCTAGCGAAAATAACAAATAATTAAAAAATAAAAAAAATAAAACTAAAATTATTATTTTTTTCACGGCATCCAAACCTCCAATTCCTTTACCTTCTTTCCGTCGGCCCAAACGCCAAGAGACTTCTGCTCTTCAGTTCCACCAAACGCAAATGTGCAATTATCGCCGGAGCGTACACAATCGATCAGCGCATCGCCCCATTTCCAAAAACCATAATAATCAATCGCATCCGTTTGACCGACCATATAACTGCGGTAAATCGTCGGGTTGCGCATCCCGCAATCAAAAGCCTCATCGAGACTGTAACAGGCGTTGTGGTGGGAGTTTAGCCCTGGCGACCCATAATCATCTGCATAAAGTTTCAGAAAATTGCGGGTAGGCGTATGGATGGCCGTATTGAAGATTTTGCGTTGAAACGGCTCTCCGACCACATGATCGTCGTTGCTGTTGATGATGAGCAACTTGGTATCTGCGGGCATTTTCCCGTAATCATCCAGTTTTGCCCCATTGAGCGGCCCTGTTCCGGGAGCGCACAAAAGCAAACCCTTGGGTTGTGGCAATCCAAATTTCTTGAATTTCACCCCCAGATAAGCCGCAGTTACGCCCCCATAAGAATGGCCAATCAGCACCAGTGGCTCCACAATGGGGCGTACATGATCACCCGTTTTTAGCGCCTGCAAGGCATCCTTGATGCCTTTGGCTGCATTGGCGGGAAACTGCTCGGTGGGGGTGGCGAACATATCGCGTTGAAAACGTGGAAAAATAACAATATTGCCCTTGCGCACCAAATGCCGAATCCAGCCCCCGTATGCCATTGGGTTGATGGAGGCATAACCGTGTAAAAAAACCACTACATGCGCGGAGTCAGGTCGGGGTGCTGCGGGTTCAAAAAGCCAATAACCAGCGGTTTTTTGAGCAGAATCCTGCATAATGACCTGAGCATGCGTGTAATTTGACCCTCCCGGGCCGTTGAGCGGTTGAGCCGGGGCAGCAGGACCAGTTGCCTTGCGGGTTGAAAAGCCCAAAAAGCCCACCACCAGTGCAGAACTGAGCATAATTCTGCGGGTCCAGGGGCCCATTTGCAGGGAATCAAATTTTTTTATGCCTTGTGTCCAACTCATTTCCTTTTTTTTGCATCAATAGGCTTACTTTTACGCCAAATTGAAAAATTCCTGATGCCAGATTTTCAACAGACGGTTGGTGTAGTGGGCTCCGGTACCTTTGGAACCGCCATAGCCAACCTATTGTCGCGCAAAGTTGATGTACTTTTATACAGTAGAAACGCTGAAACGATTGAAAGGATCAATCGGGAGCACCAAAATTTTGGTGTTAAATTATCTCCACGCCTCAGTGCTATAGGCAATTTGCAAGAATTAGCCGAAAAATGTACGCTGATTTTTCCCGTTGTTCCCTCTGATGGCTTTCGCAGTACCATGCAAGGGCTGGGGCCATTTTTGCGCCCTTACCATATTCTGATTCACGGCACCAAAGGTTTTGACGTAAAGGGAATCACCTCGGAACAAATGGACGCAGGGCTTTTAGAGCCCCAACACGTCAGCACCATGAGTCAGGTCATCACTCAGGAAACCGTGGTAAAGCGCGTTGGTTGCTTATCTGGGCCCAATTTAGCCACCGAAATATTGGAAGGCCAACCTACCGCTACCGTAATTGGCAGTGTATATGAGGAGGTGATCATGCTGGGAAAACAAGTGCTGTCTTCCGATGCCTTTCACGTATTTGGCAACCATGACATCCTCGGGGCTGAGCTGGCTGGTGTACTCAAAAACGTGATTGCCATAGGCTCAGGCATATTGCGGGGACGCGGTTTGGGCAAAAACATCCAGGCGATGCTGATTACTCGGGGGTTGATGGAAATGGCCCGTTTTGGTCAGGCCATGGGCACTACCAATTCCGCTTTTTTTGGCACTGCGGGCATCGGCGACCTGGTGGCAACCGCTACCAGCAAAAACAGCCGAAACTTTACTTTTGGGTTTCGCCTTGGACAAGGAGAAAAGATACAAGACATTCAAGCCACCATGCCCGAGCTGGCAGAAGGGGTACGTACCTTGAAAATTACCTGGCATTTGGCAAATTATTATAAATTGCGCTTGCCCATCACACAAATGTTGTACAATGTCGTTTTTGATGGATACAACATTGATAAGGCCATTAAATTTTTGATTACTTATCCATACGATGTAGATGTGGATTTTTAAAAAATGAATCTTTACATGAACCACCTGATTAAACAACTCATTCCTCACCTGATCGCTGTGGCCATATTTGCTGGCGTATCGGCTTTTTATTTCGCCCCTCAATTGTCTGGCAAAGTAATGAGCCAAAGTGACATCGTGCAGGTGACCGCGATGATGAAAGAGATGAACGATTATAGCGCCAAAGAAGGCCACATGCCGCTTTGGACCAACAATATGTTCGGGGGCATGCCTACCTACCAGATCGCCAGTGTGCGCGCTGGAAATCAGACCGGCATGTTCGACAATTTGATGCAATTGTACATTCCTCGTCCCATCGGGCGCTTTATTTCAGCCATGTTGGCCTTTTACATTCTGATGGTTGTGCTGGGTACCAACCGCTGGGTGGGAGTCATTGGCGCCATTGCTTTTGGCCTAACCACCAATAACCTGGTGCTTTTTGAAGCTGGCCATACTTCCAAGTTAGGTGCCATTACTTACATGCCCTTGTTGGCAGCTGGTTTGTTATTGGCCTTTCGAGATAAAAAATACCTGGTTGGAGCCTTACTCTTTGGGCTGGGTGCGGCACTGGAGTTGTGGGTCAACCACGTCCAGATGACCTATTACCTGATTCTTACCATGCTCTTTTTTGGCGTAGCCCAATTGGTTTATTCCATCCGCAAGGGTGAATTGCTGCATTTTGCCAAAGCTACTGCAGTGATTGTTCTAGCAGGTTTGATCGGTTTGGGCACTGGCGCTTCCAACCTCCTGACCACGTTGGAGTACAAAGAATCGACCATGCGGGGCAAAAAAATCCTGACCCCTGTTCCTGGTACCCCAGAAGCGAACAAACCTGCGGCCAAAGAAGGCCTGGAGTTCGATTACGCCACCCAATGGAGCAACAATACCACCGACTTGTTGTCCACTTTGATCCCCGGTGCAGCCGGAGGCAGCAATGCTGAGCCCGTTGGTGCTAATTCAAAAACTGTAGAATCGTTGATCGCCCGAGGTTATCAGGGCTCTTCGGATTTGCAAGTACCCTTGTATTGGGGTGGCTTGCCGTTTACCAGTGGCCCCAATTACCTGAGCGCGATAGCCTTGTTCTTGTTTGTGTTTGGTTTGTTTATCGTTAAAGGCCCAGTCAAATGGTGGCTTGGCCTGGGGGTTTTGTTTACCATGATTTTGTCATTGGGCAAAAACGATGGTGGCCTCAACAAATTCTTATTTGACACCCTGCCGCTGTTCAATTCTTTCCGTGCACCCAGCTCAGTACTCAGCGTCACGGCTTTCCTGGTACCTGCACTTGGTTTTTTGGCCTTGGGGCAAGTAATGAAATCTGATGACCCCAAACAATACCTCCGTCAACTGTGGATATCCGCGGGCTTGACGGGCGGATTGTCTATGATCTTTGCTTTGATTGGCAGTTCATTCTTCAGTTTTACCAGTCCAGCCGATGCCCAACTGGCCGGCTATGGCCTGGATGCAGCCAGTATTGTGGCCGACCGCAAAGCTTTGTTTAGCAGTGATGCCTGGCGCAGTTTTTTCCTGATCGCCATCTGTGCGGGATTGATTTGGGCTTGGGCAACTCAAAAAATCAATGCCACGATTGCCTTGGTGGGAATAGGTTTACTCACCCTTTTTGACGTATGGGGCGTTGACCGCCGTTATGTCAACACGAAGAGCTTCGTGTCCAAAACTGAATACCAGCAAAACAATTTCCAGCCCCGTCCGGTCGATTTGGAGATCATCAACAAAGAGAAAGACTTGTACTACCGCGTTCACGAAATTAAGCCCGACGCCTTCCAGTGGGCCATGACTTCATATTTTCACAAAACGATTGGTGGGTACAACCCCGCCAAGATGCAGCGCTATAACGACTTGATCGATCAACACCTCAGTCAGGGCAACCGCAAGGTGTTGGACATGCTCAATACCAAATACTACATTGTAACGCCGCAGGGAGAAGGTCAACAGCCCATTTCCCAAATCAATCCAGGAGCATTGGGCAATGCATGGTTTGTGGATACGCTTTTGATTGCCCAATCCAGCAACATCGAGATTGCGGCCTTGAATGCATTTTCTCCGGATTCTCAAGCCATTGTGCACAAAGAGTTCTTCCCTTACATCAAGGGCTTTGATCCCAAAGTTGAAGGCAGCATCAAGCTAACCAGCTACCATCCAGAAAAATTGAAATACCAAAGTGATAGCCCAAGTGAGCAATTTGCAGTGTTTTCTGAAATGTGGTACGGCCCCAACAAAGGCTGGGATGCCTTCATCGATGGCAAACCTGCTGAGCACATTCGCGTCAATTACGTTTTACGGGGCATGCGGATTCCGGCTGGGAAGCATGAGATCGAGTTTCGTTTTGAACCTGCTGCTTATGCCAAAGGCAAAACCATTTCCACCATTTCCTCAGCTACTTTGATTTTGGGTGTATTGGGGATTGTAGGAACGGGCCTCTGGGGATTCCTCAAAAACCCACCTGTTGAAGAAGCACCAAAACCCAAACCAGCAGCACCCGCTCCGACACCAAAACCACAGCAGCCGCAACCAACGCCGGCCACTGCCAGAAAACCAACTGGAGACAGAAGAGACCCAAAACGAAGAAAACGATAGCAACCTGATGCATCGCGTCTTTTACGCTGCGTTTTTGTTGCGCACGAGAGGCGATGCATCAGACTTCTACGAAACCATCCAATCCCCCTAGCGTTAACAACAGGTAAATAGATTCTGACTATGCAATTTTTATTCCCGACGTTTTTGTGGGCACTTGCCGCCCTGGCTATTCCGGTGATCTTGCACCTGTTTTACTTCCGGCGGTTCAAAAAAGTGTACTTCACCAACGTGCGCTTCCTCAAGGAGGTAAAAGACGAAACCAGCATGCGATCCAAGTTGCGCAACCTGCTGGTTTTGGTGGCACGCTTGTTGGCCATCTTGTTTTTGGTGCTGGCCTTCGCCCAGCCCTTTATCCCACAAAAAGGCGAAGTCAAAAAAGGCATTAAAGCGGTCAGTGTATACATCGACAATTCTTTCAGCATGAGTGCGTCCAGTCAGGATGTGCCTTTGTTGGAAAAAGCCAAACAACGCGCCCGGGAAATCGTCAGCGCGCATGGACCGGAAGATCGTTTTCAGATCCTGAGCAATGAATTCAGTGGTCGTCAACAGCATTTGGTCAGCAAAGAAGACGCCCTGGCCATGATTGATGAGATCGCCCTGGGGCCAGAAGTGCAATCCTTGTCTAAAGTCATTGGCCGCCAAAAGCAGGCTTTGAGTCTCTCCAAAACCGACAACCAGGCTTCCTACCTCATTTCTGATTTTCAGCGCAACGTGATGGATTTGAGTACATATCAGGACACCCTCTTGCCGCTTACCTTGATTCCGTTGCAATCTGTACAAGAAAAAAACCTGAGCATCGATACCGTGTGGTTTGAAGCGCCTGTACGGATGGCCAACCAAACCACACCTCTGTTCATCAAGATCCACAACCACAGCGCCACTCCCGTGGAAAATGCCCGGGTATCCTTAAAATATGGCAAGGAAATCAAGCCCCTCGGCTCGTTTAGCGTTGGCGCCAATGCTGACCGAACCGATACGGTGAACATTACCATCACTGGTACAGGATGGCAACGCGCCGAAGTAACCCTTACCGACTACCCTATCCAGTTTGACGACCAGTATTTCTTCAGTTTTTTTGTAGCCGATGAAATCCAGGTATTGGCGATCAATGATGCTGTCCCCAATCGTTTTTTGCAGGCGGCGGTCAATGGTTTGCCCTACTTCAAAGTAACCGACGCCAACAGCCAAAGCATTGATTATTCCAAATTCATCGACTACCAGTTGATTGTCCTCAATGACCTAGCCAACTTGTCTTCGGGCATGAGTGCAGAGCTAAAGGACTATATTGACAATGGTGGAAATGTGCTGCTTTTTCCTGGTCGCAATGCCAACTTGGGTACTTATTCCGCATTTCTGCAAAGCTTTCCAGCCAATGCGCCCCAATCCTTTGAGCAAGTTGCACGCATTGTCGGAGAGGTCAATCAGGCAGAATTCATCTTTAAAGACGTGTTTCTGAATCGGAGCGCCAACTTGCGTTTGCCTTCTACCAATGGAAATTTCACTTTTGGTCGCTTCAATTCAAGGGCAGAAGAGCAGTTGCTTACTTACCGCGATGGCAGCCCCTACTTGTCCAAATACAAGCAAGGCAAAGGCAATTTGTATGTGTGTGCAGCGCCACTCAGTCAAGAATTCAACAATTTGGTCAACAGTGGAGAGATTTTTGTACCCATGTTGTACAAAATGGCCATTTCTGCAGGTACCGATCCCCGGATTGCCTATACCATTGGCCGGGATGAACTCTTGGAATCCGACCATCAAGCCAATAGTGCGGAAATTGTGTATAAAATGAAAGGAGATGCGGGTGAATTCATCCCTGAACAAAGAACGGTTGGAGCCAAGGTTTTTCTAACCATGAATGGACAGGTTAAGAAATCCGGTTTTTACGATCTCTTTCTCAATCCGGGTCAGGTCAATCACGGTTTTGCCTTCAATTACAACCGCCGCGAGTCGGCTTTGCAATATTTCAGTCCAGAAGAACTAACCGAACGCCTGGGGGAAAAGGTCAACATCATTTCCGCCCTGGATACGGCAGTATTGACGGCACGCATCGAAGAAAACAATCAGGGAACCGTATTGTGGCGCTGGTGCATCATTTTGGTTTTGCTTTTTCTCGGCATTGAGATACTTTTACTGCGATTTTGGAAAGTGTGATTTTAAGTTTTGGGCTGGAATCCAAGGGGCGACAAAAAAATAAGTGTTTCATTTTGCCAAAGGATTAGATGAGTAAACGGTTCATTTCAAGTTTCTTATCTAATCCTTTGGCTCTAAGAAAATGAAACACTTATTTTTGCCCCACTGCTAAAGCCTAAAATCCGAAAACCTTCTACATGAATATTTTAATCCGAAAAGCCACTATCATTGATCCCAACTCTCCGTACCATGGAAAAGTGGTGGATGTATACATTGAAGGAGATAAAATCACCTCGATTGGATCTGACCTAAAGCGGAAGGCGGACAAGGTAGTAGAAGTAGAAGGAGCGATGGTTTCTCCGGGCTGGTTGGACATGGGGGTACAGGTAGGTGATCCAGGCTACGAGCACCGCGAAGATTTGCGCTCGGTAACCGCCGCAGCGGCCGCTGGCGGGTTCACGGCCATCGGTGCTCAACCCAATACTTTCCCGGCAGTAGATGGCAAAACCGAGGTGGCTTATCTCAAGCAGCATAGTCGGGGCAAACTCGTAGACATTCTGCCCATCGGCGCGATTACCGCCAAATGCCAGGGCAAGGACATCACAGAAATGATCGACATGCACCATGCCGGTGCTGTAGCTTTTTCTGATGGCAACCACTCCATAGCCGACAATGGCATGATCCTGCGGGCACTCGAATACGTCAAGGCTTTTGATGGCATCATCATCCATCAACCCCTAGATCATACGTTGGCCTTTGAAGGGCAGATGCACGAAGGAGTAGTCAGTACCTCTTTGGGCATGAAGGGCATTCCCAATCTGGCCGAAGACCTGATGGTTCAACGCGATATTTACCTGGCCCAGTACGCAGATTCTCGCTTGCACCTGGCAAATTTATCCACTTCGCACGCAGTGGAACTCGTACGCCGTGCCAAGGCAAAGGGGCTCAAAGTAAGTTGCTCAGTAGCGGCCCTCAACCTCGCTTTTGACGACCGGGCCTTGGTAGAATTTGACAGCAATTATAAAGTGCTGCCGCCCCTCCGCGGCAATGAAGACATTGAAGCCCTCAAACAAGGATTGAAAGACGGTACGATCGATCTGATCAGTTCCAACCATGTTCCGCTGGAGGAAGAAGCCAAAAAACTGGAGTTCCCGTACGCTGATTTTGGGGCCATTGGCCTCGAAACGACTTATGCCTTGGTCAATACACATTTGGAGGGTGTCCTTTCTCAAACCGAATTGGTCGAAAAACTCACCACCAATCCCCGAAGAATCTTCAATTTGGAGGAAGTAATCGTGCGGGAAGGCGCAAAAGCTAACTTAACCATTTTTCATCCTCAAGAGCAATGGATCGTTCAGCAGAAAGATATTTTCTCTAAATCTGCCAACTGTCCACTGATTGGCCACTCCCTTAAAGGCAGAATTATTGGGGTAGTCAACAACGGGAATTGCTATATTAGATGATTGAGGAGTTTGGAAAAATGTGCACGATTTACTCTATACCTGATTTTTTATTCGCACATTTTTCAATAACCAAAACTCAATCTAGTATGAGCACACTGGACAACCCTTTTAAAGACAGTCCAACTGTTTCCAACACTCAAGTTGCTGTACGTTACGGCGCAATCACTTCGGTAATATTGATCGTGATTGGTTTGATCGGCTATGTTACTGGTTTAACCAACCCAGCCAATTCCAATCAAACCGTTACATGGATCAGCTCTTTGCTGAATTATGGCATCATCATTGGTGGAATGGTGTTGGCCGTACGCGAACACCGGGATACCAACCAAGGTGGATTCATTACATTTGGCAAGGCGTTTGGTACTGGTTTCAAAACCGTTTTGGTGTTGACCGCTATTCAAGCGATTTGGATGTATGTTTTCATGGCATTTATTGCCCCCGAATTAAAGGATCAAATCATTCAAACTGCCATTGATCAGGCCGCAGAAAAAGGACAAGACCCCGAACAAGTAGAAGCTGGGATGAAAATGATGAGCTGGATGTTCAACCCACCAATGATGGCAGCCATCGTATTCATTACCTTTTTGTTTATGGGATCTATTTTTGCCTTGGTTATTGCAGCCGTTTTGAAAAAAGACCAAGAGAAAGTGTAATTAACTACCCACATTATTTCCAAACCAAATTCTGAGGCTTATGTTTGAGGGCTAAATCAAACACAGCCCTTATGCGTAATTCCTCAATCGTGAAATTTGGAGCAATGGCAGGTGTTGCAGTCGTACTGTGGCACCTGCTGTTTCATTCTTTAGATAAAAAACTGTACTTCCGTCTTGAGGTGCAATGGGGCGTATTGCTCTTTTATGTTCTCGCCATGTACCTGGCCTGCCGCAATGAGGCCAAACAATCCGAAGGTTTGTTCGCCTGGCAACCTGCGTTGCGCACCGCTTTTGGCACATTTGTTGTTGCCCACCTGATTGCCCACGTTTTTTACTTCGTTCTTTTTAAATTTATTGATCCGGGATTGATAAATTTGCAGGCTGAAATACTTTCAGAAGGCATTGAGCGTAGTAAAGACTTATTGGGCGAAGAAAATGCCTGGAAAATGCAAGACCAATACAAAGCAGAAGATTTTAAACCGACTTTTCAAAAATCGGCTTTTTCTTTCGCTTTTGGCCTGATTGGTGGTTTCATCCTGGCTCTGGCAGTGGCATGGACTACCTACGGCAAATCAGCATTCAACAAAAAATAGTCCCTTGAACTTACAAATTTGGATATGAACATCTCTCTTGTTATTTCATTGCTCAACGAAGAAGAATCCTTACCAGAATTGGAAGCCTGGATTCGGCGAGTAATGGAGGCCAATGCATACAGCTACGAAATCATCATGATCGATGATGGCAGTACCGACAATTCCTGGAAAGTAATCGAACAATTGCGGGCTCAAAACCCCAACGTAAAAGGCATCAAATTCAGACGCAACTACGGCAAATCCGCTGGTTTGCATTCAGGGTTTCAGGTAGCCAGCGGTGATGTGGTCATCACCATGGACGCCGACTTGCAAGACAGTCCAGATGAAATTCCCGAATTGTACAGCCTGATTGCCAACGATGGCTATGACCTGATTTCGGGTTGGAAAAAAAAGCGTCACGATCCGATCTCCAAAACCATCCCTTCCAAGTTTTACAACTGGGTAGTGCGTAAAGTCAGCAAAATCAATTTGCACGACTTCAATTGCGGGCTAAAATCCTATCGAAACGAAGTGGTAAAGAGCGTGGAAGTATACGGCGACATGCACCGCTTTATTCCGCTTTTGGCCAAATGGGCCGGTTTTAAGAAAATTGGCGAGAAAGTCGTGCAGCACCATGCCCGCAAATACGGCTATTCCAAATTTGGTTGGACGCGCCTGTTTACGGGCTTCTTGGACTTGCTTTCAGTGGTTTTTGTGGGCCGCTATGGCAAAAAACCGATGCAATTCTTCGGCACTTCGGGATTGGTGGTTTTCATTGCGGGTTTTTTCGCAGTGGTTTACCTGGGAATTTCCAAGCTTTTCGACATCATGAATCACGTCAAACGGGCACCTTTGATTGCCGAAAACCCCTGGTTCTTTTTTGCCCTTACCTGTATGATCATCGGCACTCAGCTTTTTTTGGCGGGTTTCATTGCCGAGCTGGTGAGTCGCAGTTCCCCCAATCGCAATAACTACATCATTGAAAAAGTTCTAGGTGAGCTTGAAATCAAAGAATAATGCAAAAAGTACATTTGGTGAGTGGCGGCTGCGGTTTTGTTGGCCGCAATATGGTTAAGCGACTTTTCAACAAAACGCAAGATCGAATCATCTTTATCGACGACCTATCTGTAGGCACGCATCCATCCACCTGGCTGAATGTACCACAAGGCCGCAGCATCGGCAATGCCACTTTTTTTGGCAGCGATGAACGCCTCTTGTTTGTACAGGACGATTTTAGAAACGTGTTGCGGGGCCTGCACGATGCGCCCAGCTTCTTTAGCCCTTTTGGTTGGGAAGTAGACAAATTGAGTGACGTATTCCATTTTGCAGCAATCGTGGGTGGACGGGCTAAAATTGACGGCGACCCCATGATGGTGGCGCTGGATTTGTCTATCGACGCAGAGTTTTTCTACTGGATATGTCGCCACAAGCCCGAGCGGGTATTGTACCCTAGCTCCAGTGCAGCCTATCCAGTAGATTTGCAAACCGAGAGTGACGCCATTGCCCTTAGCGAAAAAGACATCAACTTTGACCGCATGGGCAAACCCGACATGACCTATGGCTGGAGCAAATTGACTGGAGAATACCTGGCGCAAATTACAGCCCAGCACTATGGCGTCAAAGTGACCTGCATCCGGCCCTTTAGCGGCTACGGCGAAGACCAAGACCTAACCTACCCCATTCCGGCCATTGCAGCGCGTGCAGCCCGCCAGGAAGACCCTTTTGAGGTATGGGGCAGCGGCAACCAGGGCCGCGATTTTGTACACATCGACGACGTACTGGATTGTGTGGAAGTCGCCATGGAAACAATCCACGATGGAACGGCCATCAACATCGGGATGGGCCGCTTGAGTTCTTTCCGCGAAATCATCGAAATCTTCTGCCGCTTTGCCGGGTATCAGCCCACCATCAAGCCTTTGCTGGACAAACCTGTGGGCGTATATTCCCGCTATTGCAACATGGACTTCGTGAAAGAAACACTCGGTTGGGAAGCCCAAATCAGCTTGGAAGAAGGCTTGCAGAGAGTATACAATGAAGCCATCAAACGCTTGTAACCATGAAAGTTGTCTGCTTTGGCCCTGGGCCAAAATTTAAAGGAGGGATTTCCAACTACAATACTTCTCTGGCCAAAGCGCTGGCCAAGATCCCGGATACCGAAGTACACATCGTTTCCTGGACACAGCAATACCCAGCCATTATTCCCCGGGAATTTGTGGACAAATCCAGCCGAATGGATCTCCTAGAGGGCAGCAACATCAAAGTAAAATACATCACCAACTACAACAATCCGGTCAGTTGGTATGAAACCTATCGCTACATCGTCAGTTTGAAACCCGACAAAGTCGTATTTCAGTGGGCCATCGCCATTCAGGGCTTACCCATTGGCCGGATTGTCAGCTGGTTGCGCCAACATCCCGATATTGAGGTAATCCTTGACCTGCATTTTGTCATCCAGAAGGAAAACAGCAGCATCGACAAGTTTTTTACCAAAATGGGCATTGGCAGGGCGAATACGTACATTGTACACGCACTCAAGACTTACACAGAGCTGCAAACGCTTTATCCAAAGCGCAATTTCCATCTCAGTCTGGATGGGCAACGCAGCACGGAGGCCAAATTGAGAACGGTACTCAAACTTTACCACCCCATTTACGATCTTTTCCAACCGCAGGCCGATTTTGACGTAGTTGGATTCAAAGAACAGCATGGGCTGCGCAAAAACGTCTTTTTGTTTTTTGGTTTCATCCGCAAATACAAGGGCTTGCACCACGTCATCCCAGCTTTTCAAAAAGTGGCCGCCCAGCGCGACGATGTATCTTTGTTGATTTGTGGCGAATCGTTTTGGCAAACCTTGGACAATTCTAAGTTGAGTACGAAAATCAAAAATGCCTTGTTTGGATTGGCGAAGAAGGTCGTTTTGCGTCAAACCGACGATGAGCGCGAATACAATCCACTGGCTTTGATCGATCAACTCCAATTGCAGGATCGAGTGGCGGTGTTCAATACTTTCATTCCCAACGAGGACGTACACAAATACTTTCAGGTAGCAGATTGTGCGGTGCTGTTTTATGAATACGCAACCCCTTCTGGTATCGAATCACTGAGCTATAATTTTGCCTTGCCCCTGTTGGCTACCAAAGTTGGTCATTTCCCTGAAACCATCCAGGATGGCTTCAGCGGATACCTGGCCGAAGCAGACAACATCGACTCAATGGCCGAACAAATGCTGCGGTTTTTGGATCAACCCATTTCCAGGGAAAACATCCGTGCCAAAACCTCGGAACTGAGTTGGGAAAATTACGCCAAGGCCATAACCCATGCATGACATGATCAATCCGCTGATTCAAACCCGGATCGCTTCCCATTTGTATACAGTGACCATGCTTCACGAAGACGAAGCCTTGATGGAACGCTGCCATAAAATGGCGATTTCGTTGATAGAGGCTTTTAAAAACGGGAAAAAAGTACTGTTTTGCGGCAACGGTGGCAGTGCAGCCGATGCCCAACACCTGGCCGCAGAATTTTCGGGGCGGTATTATCTCGATCGGCCACCTTTGTACGCCGAAGCCCTCCACGTCAATTCTTCTTATCTGACCGCAGTTGCAAACGATTATGGTTACGATGAAGTATTTGCTCGCCTGCTGACGGCCATGGGAACAGATGGCGATGTCCTGGTTGCCATGTCAACCTCTGGCAATTCAGCCAATGTGCTCAATGCCATCAAGGTTGCTCGTGAAAAAAACATGCTGGTGATCGGCATGACCGGAATGGATGGAGGCAAAATGGCTACCTTGTGCGACATTCTCCTCAATGTACCTTCAAAAGATACCCCGCGCATCCAGGAATGCCACATGCTTTTGGGTCATATTGTATGCGAAGTTGTTGAAAATAAGTTGTTCAAATAGCCCCATCAAGCATGTTTCCAACCGCTTTTGTTGCCCAAATGCAAGGCCAATTAGGCACCACAGAATATGAGGATTTTTTGAATGCATTTGCGTTGCCAATTCCGGTTAGCGTACGGCGTAATTCTTTGAAATTAAAAAATTTGGAGGAAAATTACGACGGAGTAAAATGGAACAAAGAAGGAGTTTATTTGCCTGATCGACCCATTTTTACGTTGGATCCCCGTTTGCACGGCGGAGCCTATTACGTACAAGAAGCGTCTTCGATGTTGCTTTGGGCGGTATTGGAGCAAACCGTAGACTTAGCAGCCCCGCTCAAAGTATTGGATTTGGCGGCAGCGCCGGGAGGAAAAAGCACCTTATTGGTGGCAGCTTTGAGTGCCGAGAGTTTGTTGATCAGCAATGAGGTGATCAAGACGCGGTATCAGATTTTGCGGGAAAACCTCGGCAAATGGGGATACCCAAATGTGGTGTGTACCAATCAAGACAGCCGTGAATTTGCCCCGTTGCAAGGGCAGTTTGATTTGGTTTTATTGGATGCTCCGTGCTCAGGAGAGGGTTTGTTTCGCAAAGACCCTACGGCCATGAAAGAGTGGTCGCCAGAGCATGTGCAGTTTTGTGCGGCAAGACAGCGTCGAATTCTGGCCGAAGCAAGTCCATTGCTCAAGCCAGGGGGAATACTCATTTATTGCACTTGCACCTACAATGATTTTGAAAATGCATTGAATGTAGAATGGTCGCAGGACAACCTGGATTTGGTTCCGTTGTCCTTGACTTTTCCGAGCGAATGGGGGATTCAGGCACGTGAATTTGGCTACCAATGTTATCCCCATCGCGTAAAAGGAGAAGGTTTTTTCATCACGGCATTCCGGCAGGAAAAGAAGCATCCCCTGCTCAAAGCATCACCGGCGAAGGGGTTTTGGAAAATCGGGAATCGCAAGAATACTCCGGGTCTCGAAACGTGGCTCGATCCAGGATTTTCATACCTCGCACTGGAAAGTCCACATGGAGAACTGGCGGCGCTTCCCAAGGCTTGTGAGTCGTTTTTTATGGAGCTTAGTCCTTCTTTGCGGCGTTGGGATCCTATCCTGGAATTGGGTACATTCAAACACCAGGATTTCATACCCGCGCCCACTTTGGCGCTGAGTACGGTGGTGCATCCAAAGCTCCCCAATCAGTCCCTTGACCTTTCAACTGCTTTGAAATATTTGCGCAAAGATGTGTTTGAGTTGACGGATGTCCCCAATGGATGGTCATTGGTCAATTTCGAAAACATCAACCTTGGCTGGATCAAAAGTATCAAGGGCCGCATCAACAATTATTATCCCAAGGAATGGCGGATTCGGATGGCTACGCCAAACGCGCCAAATCCCGAACCAAAATCTTCCCCCGATTGAAATAAATCAGGTCCAACTTGCGCAATTCGTTCAACACCAGGGTAACGGTTTGACGGGAAGTACAGGTGATATTGGCAATGTCCTGATGGGTCAACGAATGGCGGAGGAGCATCTCGTACCCTACACGCTGACCACGATCGGAAACAGAATCCTTGATGAAATCGACTATCCGGGTACGTGCATCTTTAAAAATCAATGACTCCATTTTTTGCTCTGCCAGAGTCAGGCGATTGCCTAAGTACAACATGATTCGATTGCAGAGTTCGAAATTTTGACGCATCAAACGTCGCAAATCATCCACTTTCACTGTGTACAAAATTACCTCTTCCTTCATAGCCTGAGCAAATTCCTGGCGGCGTGTTTCGCCCACCAGACCCAACTCTCCGAATAGGGCAAAAGGATGGATCAAGGCTTTGATGACTTCTTTGCCATCTGGCGAATTGGATCCTATTTTAATGGCACCTTCGGCCAGCAGATAAATTACATCTGAGTTTTCGCCAGCTTCATACACAAAACTGTAACGCGTTTTTTCGCGGTATTCCATTTGATTCGCCAGGAGCATTTTTTCTTCCAGGTTAAGGCAAGAAAACAAGGAAAAACGTTCTACGAAAGCCATTTTTGCCTCCAGGGAATTGCTGGCTGTCTTTTTGCGGTTGATATTTGCGTATGCGGTCATGAGTCAAGAGTTTTTCAATGAAATGAAAATTGATTAAACAAACTGAATGAACATACCCTTGACACATAAGAATTGGCATACCCCCACGCTGGTAGAAGTTATTTTTGAAAAAGTGTAAAAAAAAGAAAGGAAAGTCGTCGAATGGTGAAAAAAAAATTATCGAGGTTTGATGGCTACTGCTTGTTTAGCCTGACTGTATCCGGCAAAAATGCCCTGGCCGTTTCGAATGTTGTTGAACAAAACTACGGGATCGGAGAAAGGCAAGTCTTGATTGCCTTGCTGACGGCTTACCGTTGCATGAAAAAGATAATACTCTTCTGACACTGAACGCAGTTCAACAATCATTTCATCCAAGTTTTCTGCATGATCCGTCATTCGGATGGCAATGGGAATGGGAATTTTGATCGACTTTCCGTTGATCAATTTGTCATCGATCAACAAACCACCGTCGTAATTGGCTACGATGTAATTCGAATTTACTTCTGATCCAAAAATCAATTTAGTGAGTTCTTCGACCTTATCCATGCCGTCTTTGAGAGGGAGGAAACCTTTTTGAAATACATTCACATGATAAAAATTGCGCTCGGCAAGGGGATCCGTGAAATAAATGGACAAATCAAATTTGTAGCGAATAAATCCGGGTTCATCGGATGTAGCTTTTAGTGCTTCTATGGTTACACTGTCCAAACTAACCAGCTCAGGGATACTGCTGGTCGCCGTTACAGTTTCAAAACCTTTGGCTGTAACTTTCACGGTATAATCAACCCCTGTTCTGGGTTTAATGATCTCACTGGTATAGTAGGGAGCTTTGGCGTCCCTCGTGTCTGCGATAATCAATCGCTCCAATAGCTTGTCCTCTTCCCAGATTTCAACCTTGGCATTGGTGATGTATTCCGTAGGGCCATTGTCTAAGGGGGAACGACTTTTTGAAACCTGGACTCGGATCCCATCATGGGTTGTAAAATTGGAGATCACGACCAAACGAGGTGTGTAATTGTCTAAATCCTTCAATTGAGGTTTTTCGCAACCAAACAAGAAGGTCAAAAGGCCAAAGAAAAAGACACCTCGTAGCAGTTTTCTCACGATTTTTCACATTTTGTCATGGAATATCAATACAGACGGCAAAAAGAACCATAGGGTTGGTCTTTTCCTGTCATAAAACTTTTCAAAATTAACTAAAATTTTATAGAATAATTAATAGAAGGCAAAAAAGGCAACAAGTGAACTCCTACAAGTTCTTTTTCTTCCTTCAGACGCCTTTGTTCTTCTACATAAACAGTACGAAGTTGATAATACAATGGGTTGCGGCGGCTGTAGACATTGTAGGCTCCGAGCTGAAATTGATGCTTCGTTCCACGGGGAGATTGCAAATGAATATTCAAGCCAACATCAAACCGATGGTAGGCTGGGAGTCGGGCACTGTTTTTGGGGCCATAGTCAACGACCGTAACGGGTGGCGATACGCCGGGGACTTCTACAGTAAATGCATCTTGAGGCAAACTAAACGCCAATCCAGAACTAAAAATCCAGGAAGCAGATAGATCAAGCCAGGGGGAGAATCGATAATCTCCCCAAATTTTGAGGTCGTGCCGATGGTCGTACTTGAATGGATAGGTCTTGCCCAGGTTGATTTGCGGGAAAGTTCGATCCGTTTTTCCAAGCGTATAGGCCACATAGCCATTGATCCTGCCAGAATTTTTGCGCAAGAGAAAGTCCAAACCATATGCGCGTCCAGTACCTATGGTGATGTTTTGCTCCCAATCATCCAAAAAATTGGCCCCTTCCGAATAATTGACCAGGTTTTTCATTTGTTTGTAATACCCCTCCAAACTCAAATTCCAGCCTCTCCACAAACTTCTGCGGATGCCAAGGGTGTATTGCCAAGCCAGTTCAGGCCCAATTTGTCCGGTAGAAGGCACCCAGAGGTCGGTGGGCAAGCCAATATTGGTGCCCGACAAGAGGTGCAAAAACTGACTCATCCGACT
>NZ_JBBAKG010000044.1:0-48000 GCF_040403615.1 Haliscomenobacter sp.
AACTTCTTTTCGAGTACCCCAAATCTATTTTGAGGTTTTGTGGGTAATTGACAGGCCTCAGGTGCCTAAGGTGGTGAAAAATAAAGCAGCGAAGCTGCCAAAAAGGCCGTTCCCCAGCAACCTGGAAAACGGCCTTTGTTTTTTACCCCAATTCCTCGGCAACCCAGTCCTCAATATTCTTAGTCTCACTGGAAAAGTTCACCCCAAGGCCCATCACTTTTTTTCCTTTTTCCCAATATGCCTGATGGTATTTTTTAAGTTTGATTTGGTCAAGAGCGACTTTGGCGCTTTTGTCCAGTTTGAACTCCAGGATATATACCCGGGTATCGGTTTCCACGACACAGTCGGCGCGGGCGTCGCTCATCATTACTTCGCTTTGTACTCGCAGCCCCATGTAGTTGAACAGGAGATGAATGGCGGCATGGTAAAATTTTTCCGGGTATTTTTCGTGCAACAAATGCGGCAAACCTTTGAACATGGCTTGCAAAATGCGGATGACTTGCTCCAGGTCATTGGCATAAAACGCTCTTTCCAAATGAATGGCTACCACCAGCCCCTGGCCTTTGCGTACCCCGCCGAAAGCTTCCAACAAATAAGCGTACATGGAATTTTTGACCTCATTGTTGGGATAATCCAGGATATACAAGCCGAATTCGCTTCTGGATTTGATGGTCAGGTAACCGGTTTGGTACAATAGCCCATAAGCCTTTAAATCTTCGAGGTCAAAACTGTCAAAGTCGAGTTGGGCATGTTCCTGGTGTTCAATGTCATACAAGCTCTCTTGTTTCAACAGGTTGATCAAAAAGGTGGGTGTTCCGGTAGCAAACCAGAAGTTTTCAAATTTCCTTTCGTAAAAGAATAAATTGCAGGAAACGGGATTGTAAACGGTTTCGGCGCTTTCTTCAAACCGATAGCCATTGTACCAGAGGCGTATTTTGTCCAATAACTCCGTTCGGGTCATTTTTAACTGAATGGAAACGGCTTCAATTTCTTCGGCAAAATTACTTTCCAGTTCGGCCTGCGTATAGCCCAGCATCGTGGCAAAATCCGCCCGCATGGTCAGGTCCGTCAAGTTATTCAGCCCGGAAAAAATACCTACTTTGGAAAACTTGCTGACGCCAGTAATAAAAACAAACTCTAGCGCAGGATCATTGTTTTTTAAAACAGTATAAAACTCCCTCAGGATTTCCCGATTTTCATAGGCTTTGGCCACATCTTTACCCAAAAAGTGGATAATTGGGGCATCGTATTCATCAATGAGTACAACTACTTTATTGACCTTGCCCAGTTCCTGGATCAGGTATTCAAATTTAGCGCTGAGGTTTGCTTCAGTAGCGGGCGGTAAACCGTGTTCACGGATGCGTTTATCTAGTTGGTAGTGCAGGGCTTTTGGCAAACCACTTTCGGCAAAGCCGATTCCCGTAAACGAAAGCCGAATCACCGGATGTTTGCGGCTCCAATCCCACTTGTCTTCAATCCATAACCCTTTGAACAACTCCTTGCTGCCACTGTACAACTCCTGGAGTACTGCCACCGTGATGGACTTGCCAAAACGACGGGGACGGGAAAGGAAATAAGCACCTGGCTGACTCACCATCTGGTAGATGTACTCGGTCTTGTCAATGTACTTGAAATCATTTTCGATGATCTTTCGAAAATCTTGTAGCCCTAGCGGAAGGTTTTTGCTCATATAAAAATTGTTTGCGCCTTACACACAAAGATACAGAACTATTGGCGAAATGAAACTTGGGGAGTATCACATCTCTTTGACAAGATAGTATACCTTGACATGGGTATTGTATTGTTGTAATTAACGGATTTTTTGCGTCAATTCTAGAAGATCCATTTCTGCCTTATCTCTTGGTCTTTATATTCAAACTGCTAAAGCGGGTGCATTGTTCACATTGGTACTCCGCGCCAAAGCGGATGCAAAGTTGAGCAGCGCCCTGAGCCTGAACCGCACCGTATCACCAGAAGCGTACGACCAAAATAACGAGAATCTGGGTATCGCCTTGAACTACGGCTTGGAAGCTATTGCAGATGGCTACGGGATGCTGCAAAACACCCCGAACCCATTCAATGGCGAAACGCAAATAGGTTTCAAACTGCCCAAAGCAACCAAAGCCACGTTGAGCATCTCGGATGCAAAAGGGGCTTTGCTGTACAAAGTGGAAGGCAATTACGCCAAAGGCAACAACCAGGTGACCTTGAAAAAGGAGCAACTGGGGGCCAGCGGAGTATTGTACTACACTTTGGAAACCAACGACTTTACGGCTACCAAGAAGATGATTATTTTGCAATAAAAAACTTTTAACCTTAACAAAGAAAGGTCACAAAGGGCAACTTTTGTGGCCTTTTTTATTTTACCCTGATTGGAGTATTGTTTACGGCAGAATTTTACATTTATTTTGTTAAAAAAATAATCTAAACTCAAAAACCATGCAAGTTTTAATCCCAAGAACTGATTCAAACCGATCCATTTTCTTTTTTAGCATGTTGTTTGTTTTATTCTTTCAGATTCCACAATGGACATTGACACCAATAGCAACACCACCAAAGGAAGATAGGCGTTGTTCCGAACCAGTTATTGTTATCCATTGCCTTGACTGGACCACAGATACTTTGTCTAGTTATGACTTGGATTTTGTACTCAATAATTCTCTTACTCTTGGCAATCCAGATATTTTGGCATCGCCTAAAACAATCGGCACTTTACCTCAAACCATTCCGAATGGCACTTGGAGCGAGCAAGGTGGAACTGGGCCGTGTAATTTTGCAATTAAAGAAGTAGTTGAAGATAGTGTACGTAATTTGGGTTTTGTATATGCTAGAGCTATAGGTGGTGAAGGCTTATGTGAAATGAATTTTTTTTGGCGTGATAGAGTAGAATATTCTACTTGTGCGGAAATGCAAAGCACGGGTATTTATGCAAGGATTTATCGACGTTGGAGTGCCATTTGCTTTGGTGCACGCAAGGACACAGTTCAAGTGATTTTGTTTAGGCGGCCAAAAATCCAAGATTTTCGTTTTAATGGAAATGGTAGCGGTATTTTTGATCGAGTAGTGACTTACGAAGCTTGTAGCCCGGATAAAAGTTTGATCAAAAAAGAAGATGTTACCCCGTTTGCACCTAGTTTTCTTCAGCCAAAGAAGGTGTTTATTGACCAAATTGATGGGAAATACGCAGTTGTAATAAAGGATAGGGAGTTCCCAATCTGTGGTGGTAAGGGTGTGAGAATTGCCCGAGCATTATACGTATTTGATTCTTGCAGGGGGGACTATATCGATACTTTCCAAGTATTGATTCAGATTGGAACTTTTAAAGGCCCTTCCATTATGGTTCCTACTACTATTCCAGCGCTTAGCCTGGATTCATTGAATTGCAGTGCATCTTTTTTGGCAACTGTTGAAGGATTAAAAAGCACTTTTGGGGTGGAAGTTACAGGCTGCCATTTAGGAAATGTTAGCTTATCCATCAAAACTAAAAAGGAGAATACCCAGCCAGGGGATGAGTGGCCGACTGTAAACTACCCTATCAAGAATAAACGCGTAACTGGACTACTTCCCGGACTTCACCGGGTATTTGTCTATGCATTTGATGGGTGTTTTGGCGCAAACCAGGATTCATTCGATTTTGTAGTCAAAGACAAAGCAGCCCCCAAACCAATCTGCGTCAACGGCTTATCCATCACCTTACAACCCGATGGCCAAGGTGGAGGAAAATACACCCTCCAGGCTACCGATTTTGTCGCTGCAGGCATCTACGATTGTTACGGCCAAGGGCCAGATACGAACTCGATTGGGCAACAACTGATTGCCCAATATTCCATCAATAGAGTAGGGGAGAGGGTCTTACAAAATAAATCAACTTTAAATTTAACCTGCGTAGATGCAGGAAAAGTGATTTTGATTGAATTACACGCTTGGGATACCAAAGGCAAAGATGGCTATTGTGTAACCTATGTGGAAGTTCTGGATTTGAACAGATATTGCGGGATAATTGAGCCTTGGCATCGTTACGTTGGTGGAAATATTGAAACAGAGGGATCTAACCCTGTTCAAGGCGTTAAAATGATGCTAAGTATAGATTCACTTCCATATCAATTTGCAACTACCAATTTAAACGGTGCTTACTCTTTTGTTGGTCTCCCAAGAGGCAAAAGTGTATTGCTTGAGCCAAAATTAGATAAAAATCCCCTCAATGGAGTGTCGACTTTTGATCTGCTCCTGATTCAAAAACACATCCTGGGCATTCAAGTCTTGAACAGTCCATATAAAATGATTGCTGCGGATGTCAACAATTCAAAATCAATTTCTACCGCAGACTTGATCCAGTTGCGCAAATTGATCTTGAACCTGAATTCAAATTTTCCAAACAATACTTCCTGGCGCTTTGTGCATGCAGCCTTTAGATTTCCAAAACCGGAAAACCCATGGGCTACCCAATTTGCAGAATCAATTTTTGTGAAGGAATTCAATGGAAGCCTTACAGGGAATTTTATTGCCATAAAAATAGGGGACGTAAATTCCAATGCAAAGCTAGACGGAGCCTCAAGTAATGAGTAGTCGACTCCGCTACCTCTTGGTCTTTATGTTCAGCAGCAAGGAAATAATGTGCGAATAAGTATTCTCCTGCGCGGCCAAATCGGTGTAGGCATAGTCAATTTGTAAGGCAGAAACCTTGATGCCTACCCCAATTCCGGGCCTGGGAGACAGCACACTTTTGCCTGCAAAGGAAGTCTCTTTTTGAAACTGGTTCATGCCCACTCGTAGGAAAATTGTTTGGTTGAGGTCGGCTTCAATGCCCACTGCCGGATCGATGCTGAACGGATTAGCGGATAGGAGCGTGTTGCGTTTGCCATCGGTACTGACAATGAAATCCAGTTCAGGGGTGATGCCAATTTTTTTGAATTGAAACCGTTGCGCCACGCCCAAAATCAATTGAGGTTTGGTGATTTCCAGGCTATTGATCGGAATTTCGTTATTGGTCAATTCCAGGGTTTGCTTTTCTTCGGTAGTGAAGTTGAAGGTCCAGGCGTTAAAAGTAGTAGTAATGTCTTTGGCCATTGCGCCAAAGCGAAAATTCCCCCGGTGGTATTGTACCCCTCCATCCAGGCCAAATCCCCAGGAGTTGGCAAATGGCCCAATCCGGCGGTGAATGACTTTGACATTGCCCCCCCAAAACCATTGCCCACTCTCTTTCTTTTGGCTTTTTTGGGCATAAGAAAGCAGCATGGCATAATCCGCAGCAGAAAAATTACGCAGGTTGTCAAAATTGATTGTCCCATCGCTTTCGTAAAGGGTCAGGGTGTTGGGAATTTCATCCACGCCAAAACGAATAAAAGATACCGCAAGTCTGCGTTTGTCATTGTTGGAAGGCAGTAAAACGCCCAGGTAGTCAAACTTGCCTACCCCTGCAAACCATTCGGCGTGCATGGCCCCAATTTGCAGTTCATTTCCACCATCGTGAGCCGCCAATCCGGCAGGATTCCAGACTCCGGCGGTGACATCATTGGATTGGGCCACCACCGCATTGCCCAAAGCCTGAGCGCGGGCGCCAACCCCAATCGACAAAAATTCGTTGCTGTATTTTTGTGCTTGCGCCGAAAATACAACGCCAATAAAAACGATGCTTATAGAAAAACGCAATATTCTCATGTAATGATGTTTAAATCCGGCTTCACTCATTAATCTACCCCCGCTAAAAACTTCAGGCTCCACTATATTGATCGTCTTCGACCTCAATTTGTTGTTTTGCGGCTTCCGTTATTTTTTCCTCTACCCCTTGAATTCTTTTGTTGATGACAATGCTGGCATTGAGTTCAAAACCAATCAAAATGGACAACACGTTCAATTGAATCCAGAGCATCAACACAATAATGGCGCCAATCGACCCATACAAACGGTTGTAGGTGTTGAACATGTCTACATAGAGCGAAAAAATAACCGATGAAAGCAAACAAAGAATCGATGCCAAAGCAGCTCCTGGGGTGAAAAATTTAAACCTTCTCACCATCGCTGCACCCTGGTAAATCAAAGCAATCGAAACATAATACAAGCTGATAATCACCACCCAGCGTACCAAATTGAGCAACTTTTCCATGACAAAGCTGAGATCCAACCAGTTGTTGATCATTTTGACAAAAGATTGCCCCAAAATCACCAGAATGACCGACGCGATCAACAAGGCGCTCAACTGGAAAGTCAATACAATGGCTACCCAGCGCATTTTCCAGGAATTCCATTTGTGAAAATCTTCATAGGTTTTATCAAAGGATCGCAACAAAGAAAGGATGCCATTGGAACTGAAGTAAATGGCAGACAAAAAACCAATCGAAAGCAGTGCGATGCGCGGGTTGTTGGTAATGTCTTCAATAAAACCAAACAATTGCTCCCCCGCATCACCGGGCATGATTTTCTGAATTTCACCTTGTAAGTACCGGTCGAAATTTTCTCCTTCCGGCAAATACAGTAAGAACGTCCGCTTCAACCAGGGAATCAACGTAAACAAGGCAATCAAGCTCGGGAAAAGCGATAAAAAGAAGCTATACGCGATAGAATTGGCCCGTATGAACAAATCGTAGCGCTGCGCTTCCAGAATGAAAAAATTGACCACGTTGTAAATGGAAACCCCGAAAAAACCAGGGAAGGATCGTTTTTGAGACCAGCTTACCAATTTGATCCAGAGCGGATGCCTCCAAAACCATTGCTCTACTTTTTTAAAATCTGGCATTTTTATTTTCACGGCTCGAAGAAGGGTCTGAGTTTGTCAATCAATTTGTCGGGTGCAAAAATGGACTTGTTGCTCTTTTTGTCTACAAAGCACAACCGTACACTACCTCCGTTGATCAGTTTGTTTTTTTCGTTAAAAATTTCAACATGAAAGGTAATAAATTGATCCGGTAATCGGCGCAAAGTGGTGCGAATTGTCAACAATTCATCATAAAAAGCTGGCCTGACGTAGCGCATCTGCAAAGACAAAACGGGCATCATCACTCCTTGTTCTTCTTCCATTTCCTTGTAAGTCAAGCCCAAAGAACGCAACATTTCCACCCGACCAATTTCGTAGTATTGGCCATAATTTCCATAATACAAATACCCCATTTGATCGGTTTCACCGTAGCGGACGCGCTTTTGAAAATCTGTAGTATACATATTCCAGGTTTTGGGTTTCAGGCCCGTTCCATTGGGCAGGTCATGCAATGCGATCCTCCCCGGGCTCTCGAAAGTTCATTCGAGGGCAAGGTGATGATGGTTTTTTCAATCGTTTCGGGATCAATTTCCCCCGCATGATAGGCTTTTAAAAAGTCTCGGGCGTGGATGATGGAATATCCAGCCTTTTGGAACGCGAGTTCAGTTACTGGATTGCGGTCGTAAGTGAGGGCAACCCCAGGTTTGAGCGCCACCAGATTGCACCCATCCGTCCATTGTTCTCTTTCCTGATAAGGGGAAATACCATCCCCGCTGTAGATGAATTTCATCTCAGGGTCAATTTCCGCACGGATAAAATTGTGTACCGATGGATAGTACTCGTTGGGCCCATCTGCGCGGTACAATTCAACCGTTGAGCTGATGCCGTCCACCACCAATGGCTTGTAGGCCACAATGTGATGGTGATCAATCTGGGTGAAAACGGTATCCACGTGCATGAAAGATCGATCGTCAGGGATATTGATGAGCGCTACATTTTTGATCACCCCTTTCTCAAACAATACCTTGGTCAATGATTGGATGCCGTGCCGGGTGGTGCGCTCACTGCACCCAATCAGCAGATAGTCGGGACTCAAGATCATCATATCACCCCCTTCTATGGAAACATATTCCCCTTTTCGGGAAGGAGGAAATTTATCAATGTCGTTGAGATTGATCAACTTGTCTTCTTCGAAACGCGTTTTGAACAAAGGGTGATTCCCAAAAATGAAGCGCGTGAGGTGATTCTCCCGGTGCCGGGCTTCTTTTGCTGCCTTGGTAATAATGACATGATCGTTGACGGCAACGGCAATGTCTCTGGTGAAAATAAAATTGGGGATTGGGTCAAAGAGAATGTAATCTTCGGGGGCATAATACCCACTAATCAAGACCTTGGTCAACTCTTCGGGAGGAAGCCCATTTAAAAAGGTGAGGGTTGAACTAGGCAGTTCTTCGTAATTGGCAATTTCCGCCAAAAAAGTAGCCCGATTGCCAGAATCCGCCAAAATGGATTCCAATAGCAATTGCTCGGTTTCGTGTACGTTTTCTGCTCCCACAAATGCGCGAAGCACTGCAGTAAATACATCATGTTCTTCTTGCATTTGGGGCAAAAAGACAATGTCGTCAAAAAGTAGCTCCTCAGAGCGCTTGGGAGATACCCTTGCAATGCCATCATCCGGGCGGTGTACAATTACCCGTTGCAAACGGCCAATTTCATTATTAACTTGCATACAGAATTGATTATGGGCTTTTTTAAACTCGATTACAGGAATTTTTTGCGGTAAAAGTAATTCTTCCTTATTTTGTAGACAAAAATTTTAATTTGGTCGTATCATCGCAACCAACTCAATCCAGCAATCGTATTATGTCAAACGGATTCCTAAATGATTTCAAAGCGCTCTTCATCGTGCCTGAAGAGGGGACAAAGCCTGCCGCAACAACCACGGCCAAGTCAACCACGCCTAGCACAACTACTGGCAATACTTCTGTACCTACGCCAAAAGAGGTTGGTTCAGACACACCTTCGCCGGGCAAAGTGAATGATAAATTTCTCAATGTGTTGTTTACGGCCATTGAAAAAAGCAATCAGGAAGGTTTTGATTACCTTGAGTTTCGAAACTCCTTGCACTCCTTGAAGGAAATGAACATGGACGAAATGACCCGATTCAAATCGGCGATGGCCATGGCCAAATCAATGGGTGCTTCCCTGCAAACCATTGTGGCTTCAGGACAGTTTTATTTGCAGGTACTCAAAACCGAGCAAGGAAAGTTTGATGAAGCCATGAAAAACCAGCGCGCGCAGCAAATTGGCAACAAAGAGCAGCAGATGCAGGATTTTTCCAACGCCATCAAAGCGAAGGAGGAAGAAATCAAAAAGATGCAACAGGAAATTGAGCAAACCAAGCAGAAATACCTGGAACTTGCACAGCAGATCAAGGATGCCACCCTGCACATTGAGTCGACCAAAAACGATTTTGTAGCTTCCTACGAATCATTAGCCGGCCAGATTCAGGGGGATTTGAACAAAATACAAGAATACATGAAATAGTTTGGTGACTGGATGTTTTTCCCACCAACAATAAATCGTTTTTTATGTCTGAACAATTGAAGCCTAAGTCATTCTGGAGTCGTCCGGAGGGAAAAACTGGCGCCATTTTTTTGATTGGCTTTGGAGTACTGGCCGTAATGGGTTTCATCACTCTTTTGCCTACTTTGCTCTTTTTAGCACGCAATACGCTTACTTTGGCAGCAATGGTAATGGTATTGGTTGGCCTCCTTTATATGGTGTTGGACAACCGCACGCGTACCTTATTCTGGTACATGTACAAAAGTTTCATGCGCTGGTTGACCGGATTGTTTGTCCAAATTGATCCCATTGCCATTTTGAAAGGGTATGTAGACCATTTGCGGAAAAACCTGCACGACATGGAGCGTCAAATCAACCGCCTCCGGGGTCAAATGCATAAATTGCGCGAAATCATTCGCAACAACCAGAAGGAAATCAAAAGCAACCTGCAATTGGCCAGCGAAGCCAAAGAGAAAAAAGATGATGCTTCGATGATCTTGAAGACCCGCAAAGCCGGTCGCTTACAGGAATCCAATGCCCGGTTGGAAGAGCTGGATCGGAAAATGGAAGTGATGTACCGCGTTTTGACCAAAATGCGGGAAAATTCATACATCCTGGCTGAAGACATCCAGGATCAGGTCATGGTCAAGGAACAAGAACAAAAAGCCATCCATGCCAGCAACAATGCCATGAAATCGGCGATGAGCATCATCAGTGGCGACCCCGATAAGCGGGCCATGTTTGATGCAGCCATGGAAGCCATTACCGAAGATGTGGCCAACAAAGTAGGGGAGATGGAAAACTTCATGCAAATGTCTTCCAAATTCATGGAGTCGATCGACCTCCAGAATGGTGTCTTTGAAGAAGAAGGCTTGAAAATGTTGGAGAAATGGGAACAGGAAGGGGTCTCATTGTTGTTGGGCGAGGAAAAAACCAATATTCTTACCTTGGCCAATGACGACAATCAAGTGTTGGATCTGAATGCACCAGTCAGAGAACCCATTCGCGAAACTGGCCACAAAAATCAGTACGATAGTTTCTTTGAACTCTAAGAAAGAATTAAAAATGAGCGATGAATGCAATGAAAACCTGCGCGTCGCTCATTTTTAAATTCAGCTACTCAACAATATCAATTGTTTAGTTTCACGGCAAAACTCAATCCCCCCGTAATGTACCAATCATTGTTTTCAGGGTCTCCAGAGCGAGAAATGCCATCCAGATAATCGTTGAAGACTGGATTCAAGCTGAAATCTGCTCCGATAATAAAGTTTCCGCCAAGCTCATACTTCACACCAAGACCCACGGGAATTGCCATCATAGTGGTTTTGCGGTTTCTTTCGTCTTCAGCTATCCAGGCTGGATATTCGCCACCCAAGTTTTTATTGAAATTGGTTTTTGGATTGACCAACGCGACTCCTGCACCAACGAACAAGAAGGCATCAAAGTACCTGCGTGAACTGTTTTTCATCCGCCATTCGCCACGATTCAATAACTGAAATTCAGCATGTACGGCAAATTCAGTAAGCGGACTGGTAAAACTAAATCCCCGATCCACGCGGTCTGTACCGACCCAGGAAAGGTCGTTCCCAGATAATTGCCCGCGCAGAACGCTGAATCTCCAACTGAAGGATGGGGTATTGGCACGGTAGAATACGCCATATGCTGCGCCAAATTCGCGCATGTCGTAACTGCCTGTTTTGACAATGTCGCCAGCGTAATTGCATGTTCCAAGCAAAACGCCCATTTCATTGGGATGCTTAAAATTCTGACCACTTAGGTTTTGTGTTGTCAGCACAAAGGAGAGTAAGGCTAGAATGCCAGAGTAGTAGTAATTTGTCATGAAAATGATTATATATGTAAAGAAATGGAACGTCAATTTGATGGACACATCAAATTGATAAATTAAATGGAATGACTTAAAGATGGATCTATAAAATTTGTGGGAAAAATATAATGCGTAAAAGGGAGCAATGCAAAATTACATTTTCTTTGCACAAAATCAACACTAATTTATTTATTTTTTGCGTTAATGGTGTCATGAAAAAATTGAATCTAATTGTTGCCATTCTTGGCTTGTTTACTTGCTCAGGTTTTGGCCAATCATACAATACCGCTATCGGAATGCGGATTGGTACAGAATGGGGATTGACCGTGCGACAACGTGTGGTTAATAATTATGCTGCGGAATTGATTTTGCAATCCAGTTTGCAACGAGCTGAAACGCAGCTTACTCTTTTGGGTATCAGCCACAAGCCATTGATTTCTCGCCGGTTTAACTTTTATTATGGACTCGGATTTCACAAAGGCTGGGCGGATCAATTGGATGTCGATTATGAAGATCCTCTGGGGATGGATTTCATAGCTGGTTTGGAATTGACCATCGGCCGCCTCAATCTTTCCTACGATTACAAGCCTGCCATAAATTTCGTTGGAGGTGCAAGTACCTTTTACAGCCAAACGGGGATTAGTTTGCGCTATGTTGTAGGAAAAAGAGATAAATATTTTTGGGAACAAAAAGGCAAGAAAAAGCGTAATAAAGGAAAGGGCGGGTTGTTTGGGATCTTTAAATAAAATTTTTTCCAAACAAACTTGACATTTTCCTCAATGGAATATTATCTTTGCCCTGCTTTAGAAATAAGGCTACCAACACGGTGATTGTAGCTCAGTTGGTTAGAGCACCAGATTGTGGTTCTGGGGGTCGCCGGTTCGAACCCGGTCATTCACCCTAACAACGGACTAATCATTTGAATATCAAATTGATTAGTCCGTTTTCTTTTAGAGGAGTACTATAATGCTAAGTTTAAAAGTAAAACTCCAATCAATCCTACAATACCCACAATGCTTTCCATCACCGTCCAGGTTCGGAAAGTTTGGCCAACCGTCAATCCAAAATACTCTTTGAACATCCAAAAACCGGTATCATTGACGTGAGATAGCATCAAACTACCCGCACCAATGGCCAACACCATCAACTCTGGAGATGCCCCACTGCTGGCCATCATCGGTTGAATGATTCCGGCAGCAGTCAATCCAGCTACCGTTGCCGAACCCAGCGATACCCGGATTATGGTGGCAATCAACCAACCCAAAAACAAGGGGGAAAGGGATACGTTTTTCATCACTTCCGTCAATTGGTCTCCTATCCCGGATTGAATCAACACTTCTTTGAATGCACCGCCCGCGCTGACAATCAGGAGGATGGTGGCAACACTTTCTATGGCCACCGAAGTTTTCTGCATGATTCCAGCAAAATTTTTGATCTGACCCAGCAGGGGAATGGCCAAAAATACTCCGATGAATAAGGACAGCCCAGGATCGCCAATAAAGTGCAAACCCTGCCGAAGCAGGTTGTCTTCTGGCAACACTAAATCACCAATCGTAGCCACCGCCATCAAGACTACCGGAATGAGCGCAGCAATCAAACTGGGCCAAAAATCGGGTATCACTTCCTTGACGGAGTCACTTTCAGGAAATAATTTCTCTGAAGGCTTGATGTCCATTCCTTTCAAAAATCGAGGCAATACAATCCCTGAAAGAATGATTGCTGGAATTGCAACGATGACTCCGTATAGAATAACCAAACCCACATTGGCACCAAACAAACTGGCGATTCCAGATGGGGCAGGGTGGGGGGGGAGAAATCCGTGCGTAACCGACAATGACGCAGCTACCGGAATTCCGACCTGGATCAGTGAAATGCCTGTTTTTCTGGCAATGCTGAATACCAAAGGCAACAATAAAATGAATCCCGCATTGTAAAACATCACAATTCCAACCACAAAACCAGTCAGCGCCATGGCCCATTGCAGATGTTTGATCCCAAATGCATCGATTAATCCTTGACTGATGCGTTTGATGGCCCCGGTTTCAGACAAGATGATGGCCAATAGTGCGCCAAAGGCAATGATCATCGTGAGCGAACCCAGGGTATCTCCCATTCCTTTTTGGATGGCTTTGATCACATTGACAGGAGGCATTTGGGCACTTAGCCCTGCAAGAATGGACACCAGTATCAGGGCAATAAATGCATTGAATTTGAAAACAGTAATCAGAACGATCAGCAATACGATTGCAGTGACCAGTACAATCAAAAGCATGGTGAGTAGGGTTTTAAGTAGGTTGGTTGCGGTGCAGCATTGGAGATTTCTCATTCTATTGAAATCCGGCTTCTGCACGGCAACAAACCCAGATGTAGGAAAGAGGAAAAATAGACATTTCTTTTGGAATATCCCAACCCTTCTCTAACCCTGTATTCAACTCAACTCTTGAGCATGCACATGTCGCAACGGCGCCCACTGTCTTTGAGTGCCTGAACGCCAGAGCCATTCCATTGGCCCATACTGGAATCTTTTCAACCACCATTTACTGAATTGAACCTGAAGGGCATAAACGACTAAAGCCAAACCAAAATTGATGCTGGCTCCCCAGGCTCCAATTTGCCCCAGGCCCCAGCCGAAAAAAATGAATGTACCAATCAACGATTGCATCACATAATTCGTCAGTGCCATTTTGCCGTAAGGCGCTAAGGCATTGATGATTCCAGAGCCGCGTTTGCCCATACACAGGCGTAGAAAAATGCATATTTCAAATAATGCGATTAAATAATTGCCAATATCACCGAGAGACATGCCAATCACGGCTGGAAAGGAGTTGAAATCTGTGACAAACTTAAAGAGCAAGGCCAATATCCCCGCCAATACTGCTATTGCAATCAAACTTTGCCACACCAATCTTTTAAGAAGCCGGTTGTATTCTTCCAGTCGCTCAAAAAAGCGAATGCGACCTACCCAAATACCCAGTAGAAACAAACCAAAGGTCATATACCCTCTGCTTACGGTGTCAAACTGAAAAAAGAGTTTCATTTTGAATCCTACTCCGGCATTGGCCACAAAAACATCCCATAATGAACCATTTTTCACAGTGTCATAATACCAGGCATTTTGAGGTTCAAATGATTCCCAATCAACAGGTGGAACGTGCAGCGCTGCCCGAATTGCCCACAGAATCATACGGGGAAATCCACACATAAAAAAAGCCGCAAAAATCAGTAAAGTTCGATTGGAGGCCCGGTAGAAAAAGACCAGTCCCAGCCCCAGCATCGCATAAATACTCAGGATATCTCCCCGATAAAAAAGGCTATGGATAAAACCAATCACAAACAACAGCACCAAACGCCATACAAACTTGCCAATAAAAGGCTCTCCTTTGCGGGAAGAAGCATCCATTTGCAGGAAAAAACTCACCCCAAAGAGAAAGGAAAAAATAGCAAAAAATTTACCCTGCAATAAGATACCGGAGATGGCCATAAATACGTCATCTACGGCATTGTGATTGGCATAATTTGCAAATTCCTTGGGTGGGCCTGAGGCGAGGTACTGCTCAATCATGTGGACAATAATGATTCCCAAAAGGGCAAATCCACGCAAGGCATCCACTGTTTGGATCCGGTAATTTGAGGCAACAGGAGGTCTGACACTGGTCATAGGGTATGGTGTTTTTTTGCAATAAAGATGCGGTTATTCCCTAATGACCCCTATTTTTGGCAAAAGGTTACAGTTTTTTGAAAGTTTTTAGCTTTTCAACAGCACACTATTGGCCCATTCCTGCAGATTCTTGGTTTGCTTTTTGCTGTAATTTCGATCGCCAAATAGTTTTACCCAGCGTATTCCTCGAACCGCATTGGTTAAAAAAACTTCCTCGGCCTGGCGCAGATCTGCAGGCCGAATAGGGCGTTCTTGAATGTTCCAACCCACTTGTGGTGCTTCGCGCAGCAAATATTTTCGGAAAACGCCATCGATGCATCCTTCTACTAGTGGAGGGGTAATCACTACCCCATCGCGAACGATGAACAGATTGGAAGTAGCGCTCTCGGCAAGTCGCTCGTGTTGATTCAGGATCAAACTATCTCCCAATTGGTGTTTGCGGGCAAAAATGGCCCCCAACACATACGGCAGACTATTGCAGGTCTTCAAATTGGCCAACAGTGAGCCAGCATGTACCTGAGCGATATTGCAAATGGCTACACTCAAGCCATCTTTGTTCCAGGTGTATTCTTGGTCATCCAGCCTTTCAGCCTCTATTAAGAAATGGGCATCATTTGTTAATGGAGTGTAAAGGCCACCATCTGCTCTAAAAACGGTAATTCGAATCCGGCAATTGGGCATTTTTTCAGTAAGCGCTTCTATTTGCTGCTTCCAAAACGCCAAATTCCAGTCCACGGAGGGCTTTATCTCCAAAGCAGCCATGCCTACGTGTAGCCGCTGCAAATGAAGTTGAAGCAGCGGAATTTTATGATCAAACTTTCGAATGCTTTCAAAAAGTCCATCACCATAATGAAAAGCGCGATTATTTGCACTGAGGCAGGCTTGATTGGCATCAATCAACCGGCCATTCAAATTTATGTTTTGCTTGCTCAATTGCACAGAGATTAAGATGCAAAATTAAAGAACGGTTTAATCTATTCTATGTTTTATCCTTTAAGTTTCTTCGCTTGTCGATAAATTCAGCGAACAGTGACCTAATGCTTTATTTTTGAAGATAAATCTACTGAAGTGAAAAAGCAATTGTTCGATTTTGCCAAAAACACGTTAAAAAATAGCTTTATGACCGAACAAGACAACGAGCGTTCCAAACACGCTGAAACCATCATTCGAAACCACGTTCTTTGGTCGATGGGTGCTGGATTTATCCCGGTGGTTATTGCAGATGTATTTGCAGTAAGTGCCTTGCAGTTGGATATGATTCGCCAATTGGCCAGAGTATACAACATCGATTTCTCCGAAACTCAAGGCAAGGCCATCGTTACCTCTCTGACCAGTGCAACTTTGGCGCGCATCGCCGCGGGAAGTGTGGTCAAACTGATTCCCGTTGTTGGTTCATTAGTCGGTGGAATCTCCAATTCCATTTTTGCCGGGGCTTCCAGTTATGCCCTGGGCGAAGTATTCAAAAGACATTTTGATACCGGAGGTACTTTTTTGGACTTTGATGTTTCTCGTTTAAGTAAAATCTACAATGAGAAATTTGAAAAAGGCAAAAAAGTAGCCGAGCAATGGAAAAAAGAGGAGACCATTCGCAAAAAACCAGCGGATGAAAGCAAGGATGCCCCTGAAGAGGTGGTGAGTGCTCCTGTTGCGGATAAACCAGCAGCTCAACCCAACGGGCAGGAAATTCTGGCTAAACTCAAAGAATTGGCCGATATGCGCGACAGTGGGATTCTTTCGGAAGAAGAATTCGCTACGATGAAAACGAAGCTCATCGGTATGTTTGGATAATATTGACGTTCCCGTCGGGGCGCACTAGTCGGGGCGCCCCTGTGTGGGCGCCCGCAAGGGACGCCCCGACAAGTATTATTGTATTGCGCCGACAATTTTTTTTTCTACCTTTGACCCAACCAAAAAAAGTAATGATCGCTCATGGGTTGGTTCAAACGATTGAAGGACGGTATTCAAACCGCCACCCGCAACAAGAAAGAAGCTCCTGAAGGGCTGTGGCATCAGTGCATTCGCTGCAAAGAGGCCAGCACGATGAAAGAGATGCGGGAAAATTTTTACAAATGTCCAAAGTGCAATTACCACACCAGAATAGGTTCCTACGATTATTTTGATTTGCTGTACGACCATCAGGAATACGGTTTGCTGTTTGAGGAATTGCGCTCCAAGGACATGCTGCACTTTACGGACCTGAAGGCTTATACCGATCGATTAGTCGATGCCTACAAAAAAAATCGGGTTACCGATGCCATCACCGTTGGTGTAGGCAAAATCAATGACCTGCCGTTGGTGATTGCCGCCATGGATTTCAAATTCATCGGTGGATCGATGGGTTCGGTGGTGGGTGAGCGCATTTCCAAAGCCATTGATTTTTGTATCGAAGAGCAATTCCCCTTCATGATCATCTCCAAAACCGGAGGAGCAAGAATGATGGAGGCCGCCTTTTCTTTGATGCAGATGGCCAAAACTTCCGCTAAACTTACCCGTTTGGCCAAAGCCAAGCTTCCTTTTTTCTCGATGCTGACTGATCCCACCACGGGTGGCGTAACGGCCTCTTTTGCCATGTTGGGAGACATCAACTTTGCGGAACCAGAAGCGTTGATCGGTTTTGCTGGCCCCAGGGTCATCAAGGAAACCATCAAACGAGAATTGCCAGAAGGTTTCCAAACTTCCGAATTTTTGCTCGAACACGGATTTCTGGATTTTATCGTGGATCGCAAAGATCTTAAAGACAAAGTGTCGGAGCTGTTGCAACTTTTTGCCACAGTTCATGCATAAATTAAGCCAGGTATTTGAACTTTAGCTTCCCTATTGTCATTTATCATTGTCAGGATAGCCACAATTCAATACAATTGTGGCTATCTTTATTTATTCCTTTTTCTATCGGTCAAAATTTTTTCAATGCGCGAATACATCTCCGAAATCGATCAATGGTTGGCCAATGGCAAACCCTTTAGTACCGCTACGGTCATCAATACCTGGGGCAGTGCGCCTCGTCCTATTGGCACCATGATGTTTGTTGGCCCTGAACTGGAGATGCTGGGCTCAGTGTCTGGAGGCTGTGTAGAAGGCGTGGTGCTAAAAGAAGCCGATGAAACCAGCTCGGGAAGCAGCATCAAAAACCTCAAGTTTGGCGTTTCAGACAACGACGCCTGGTCGGTCGGTTTGACCTGCGGTGGCACCATCGAAATCTTTTTGGAGAAATTTGTTGCCTTCGATTCCCCTGCTATTTGGCAAGCTTTGCGCAACAACCTCCTGGAAAACAAAAGCTGTGTGTTGATTTCCAAATTGTCTGGTGAAAAAGCACAGCATTTTTTGGTTCATCCCAATGGCAGCACCATAGCGGAAACACCCGTTGAGCTTATTGCCGCAGCGCAAAAAGCCTACCAGGAGCGCAAAAGTCAACCTGCCGAAGCTTTGGGTGAAAAATGGTTTTTGCGCGTATTCCCCAAAAAACACCAACTGTTTATCATCGGCGCGGCTCATGCTGCCGCAGAACTGGTGCATTTGGCCAAATATTTTGACTTTGAAACCATTGTCATCGATCCTCGGGGCACTTTTGCGCAGAACACCCATTTTCCTACAGCTCCCGATAAAATGTACGAAGATTACCCTGCGGAAATTCTTCCTGAATATGAACTGGATGAATATACTTTTGCAGTCATGATGGCCCACGATCCCAAAATTGATGATCAAGCCTTGCACTTGTTGCTGCGCTCCAAAGTTGCTTACATCGGCGCACTATCCAGCAAGGGTTCCAACGAAAAACGCCACGAACGCTTAATCGCCGCAGGATTTACCGAAGAAGAATTCAAACGTATTCATGCCCCCGTGGGCATACATATTAAATCCAAAACTGCCCCAGAAATTGCACTCAGCATTCTGGCTCAAATGATTTTCGTGAAGAATCAGTTTTTGTAAGGTTTTCCGTTTAGGGTTTAAAATATGCTATTCGACTGCGCAAAATTGTGTGAACCCTAAAGAGAAAACGGTTCTTCCCTTCCATGAAGTGGCAAGACAAAAATTTGGATCATCAGTAAGGTTTTTATTTCTTGTCAAAAATCTTGTATGAAATCAATCAGTTCTTTTTCAGGGGGAATTTTGTTTTTGCTTTTGTTCAACCTGCAATCACTTTTCGCACAAAACGTCTACGACAACGACCCCATGCAACGCCTGCCCTTGGGGATGAAACTCTCCGAATATGCACCACATTTGCCAATTGGGGGGAAAGTAGATAAATCAAGAATCAGCCCCCCAAACTGGTGGGTAGGTATGAAAAACCCCAATTTGCAACTGATGATCTACGACCAGAACATCAGCAAAAGTACCGTCAAAATCAATTATCCGGGCGTCAAGGTCTTAAAGGTTCAACCCGGAGAAAACCCCAATTATATTTTTATCGATCTGTTGATCAGCCCAACTGCCAAACCGGGAAAGTTTACGATTTCATTGGGTGACTCCAAAACGTACACCTACGAACTGCAAGCCAGAGAAAAAAGTGCCTTAAAAAATCAGGGATTGAATCCTGCCGACAATATGTACCTGATTATGCCGGATCGTTTTGCAAATGGCGACCCCAGCAACGACCGCTTTGATGACATGCGGTCCGATTTGCTGAACCGGGACAAGATCTATTTTCGCCACGGTGGCGATATCCAGGGCATCATTGATCACCTGGATTATCTTCAGGATCTTGGTTTTTCCGCAATATGGATCATGCCCTTATTAGAGTCAGATCAACCTTACGAATCCTACCATGGTTATGCCCCAACCGATCATTATACCATCGACAAACGCTATGGTTCCAATGCCTTGTACAAGCAATTGGTTGAAAAAGCCCATGCCAAAGGCATCAAGGTGATCATGGACATTATTCATAACCACGTAGGCGATCAGCATTGGACGATCATGGACATTCCGTTCAAAAACTGGATCAACCAGGAATGGCCCAGCCTCACCAAGTCAAATTATCGGGACGCTGTATTGATCGATCCTTATGCATCTGAAACGGATCGGAATAAACTTGCCAACGGATGGTTTGATAGCCATATGCCAGACCTGAATCAGCGCAATCCTTACCTGGCCAATTACCTTTTGTACAGCAATCTTTGGTGGATGGAGTATTCTGGCCACGATGGATACCGGATTGACACCTATTTTTACCCAGATGAGCAATTTATGATCAATTGGGGGAAAAGAATGCAACAAGAATACCCAGGGTATAATTTCTTTGGAGAAACCTGGGTGCAAAGTACCCTCGCGCAAGCCCAGTTTACCGCAGGAAATAAATTGACCAACACGCCGCGTTATTTGCCCGCAGTCACTGATTTTCAACTCAACTATGCTCTTTTGGAAGCCGCTTCAGGCCGCCAGGGTTGGACAGACGGGGCAAACCGCCTCTACCTTACCCTGAGCAATGATTTTTTGTACCAGGATGCCCGCCGCAATGTTACATTCCTTGACAACCACGATGTGAGTCGTGCTTTGTCTGTATTTGGAGGTGACTGGCGGAAATTTCATGCGGGATTGACTGCACTTTTGACCATTCGTGGTTTGCCTTGCCTGTACTATGGTACTGAAATAGGCATCACTGGCTCTGGTGGTTCTTTTGGCGAAGCAGGGCGGAAAGATTTCATAGGTGGTTGGAAGGAAGACCGGGTCAATAAATTTACGGCTGCCGGACGTCAGGGCATGGAAGAAACGACCTATCAACTGCTGCGTAAGTTGTTGAATTACCGAAAAAATACTCCTGCGCTTCAAACGGGCAAAACCCGCCACTTTATTCCCGAAGATGGGGTGTATGTCTATTTCCGCTACGATGACACTAAACGGGTGATGATGCTCTGGAACACCACCGATAAACCTCAGGAACACAACCTGGCACGGTACGCAGAAATGCTAAAAGGGTATCAGAATGGCCGGGACGTGCTCAAGGAGGAGACGGTGGATTTGAATGCCATCCGACTCGAACCCTTTTCATTGAGGGTCATTGAGTTGAAGTAGGGATAAGCGACTCAATGGGAACGCGGAGGACGCGGATTAGGCGGGTTTTCTTTTGCCTTCGGCAAAAGTTTTCTTAGCCACAAATTGCACAAATTTTCACAAATTGGACACTCACTTCGTTCGTGTCTATGTTAGCTAGCGCAAACAAAGTTTGTGCTAGAATTTGTGAAAATTTGTGTAATTTGTGGCTAACACATCACGCCGAAGGCGGGATCAAAATCCGCGTAAATCCGCTCAATCCGCTTCCTCCGCGTTCCCATCATGCCGCTTTTGTTCCCAAAAAACCATTCAATTTTGCGCATGAAACTGTATTTTGCACAAAAAAAATCATGCGCAATCGTTACCTCTGTTCTCTCTTTTTTTGCTTCCTGTGCACAGGAATTGCCTTACAAGCCCAGAACAAGAAGCCCGCCAAAGGCCAATCCAGTATTGATCAAAAACTAGCAGAATTGGGTATTGTACTCCCTGCCGTTTCTGCGCCCATTGCCAATTACGTCAACTGCGTACAAACCGGAAAACTAATCTTTTTGGCAGGAAAAGGTCCGAGTAAAGCAGATGGTACTTACATCGTGGGCAAAGTGGGGACCGATTTGACCATCGAACAAGGTTACGAAGCCGCCCAACTCACCGCCATCAATCAACTCGCGGCGCTCAAAGCCGAAATCGGCAACCTGGATCGGGTAAAACGCATCGTGAAAGTATTGGGAATGGTGAATTGTGGCCCCGATTTTGGGGATCAACCCAAAGTCATCAACGGTTATTCCGATTTGATGGTCAAAGTATTTGGAGACAAAGGGAAACACGCCCGGTCCGCAGTCGGCATGATTGCATTGCCAAGGAACATGGCAGTAGAAGTGGAAATGATCGTCGAAATCCAGTAGGGGCAACCCTACGTGGTTGCCCCTACTGGATTTGGGCGCCCACGAAGGGAGCCAGATTTGGGCGCCCACAAAGGGGCGCCCCGACAATATCAATTAAATATCAATTTCTTCGCAACGATCCCCTTATCGAATCGTACCTGCAATACGTACGTACCCGCAGGCAATCCTCCGCGCAGTAGTTCAAAGCTATTCTCGCCAACGTTGGCATAGCCACGCACCATTTTCCCATCCAGGGAGTACAGTGCGATGTCTTGCATCTTGTGCTCTGCCGCCGACTGGATGTAAATCCGATCAGCAACCGGGTTTGGTCCGATTTTCAATTTCACCACATCTTCCTGAATGATGTTTTCAGTAGAAGTAGCCAAATTCAATTGCAGGAAAGCCCGAGGGATAAAGACCGCCATCATGGTATCGATGTAAGCCATTGCTTTGGCTTTGCTCATGTTGGGGTTGGTCAACAATCCGTCAGCATGCAATTTTTTGGCATCAAAGGTTGTACCAAGGGCCAGGTTGGTACCTGCTACCACCAACTTCAAAGTGGTGGTATCCCACCATTCCCATGGACCCGCTTCAAAACGGTTGCCTGGGGTCACGAAAGGGTACATGTTATTGGTAGAAAGCGTCGTTGCTTTTCCTCCTACACTGAAGGTTGGGAAAGGAATCGGAATATTGCTGATTACCTTGTTCTTCTGATTGACAAAGCTGGCGTCGTTGATCGCAGCAGCCATTTTATCGTTCAGTTTGAAATTATTGGCACGTTCAACTATAGAACGGGTACCAGATACACTTACTACGAATTCACGGGTAGTAGGCACAATTACCGCACCATCGCCAAATGGGGCAAATGGATCTGCAAGTACGTGGAAACCGATTACGGCAGGCTCACCAGCTTTGCCTTCCAACCAGCTTGAATCACCCATTGCACCACCCATGTTTACCGCCATGTTGAAGCTAGAGCTGTAACTCACGTGATTGGGGAGGTTAAGTGGTTTTGCCGTAGTACCAAATGGATTTCCATTCAAGCTGGTATCTACATAAGCCGTCAGTTTGTCGGTATCGATGAATTTCGTGATCTGGATTTCTTCTTTGAAACGATCCAGATAAGCAGCACCCAGGGCAATGTAGCCACCAGTTCCTTGGCCCCAAAGTACGATGCGATTTGGGTCAATGCCATAAGGGTTACTTTCAGCGGCTACCGTTTTGCGAATAAAACGAATGGCTGCTCTACCGTCTTGAACGCCACGGTATGATGCATTCAACAAGGTACCTGTACGGATGTTTTGTCCAGCTGGCCCAGTTGCAGCGGGATTCCAACCCTGACGGTAACTGGTTACGCAAACTACGTAACCAAGGCCAGTCAAACGGCGCGCAAATTCAACGCATGATGAGTCGCTACGTGCACCCGTAATACCACCATTGATTAAAGGTGGCAAGAAGCTACCCGTGTGGAAATAAATCACTACTGGCCGGCTTTTCTCAACATCCCCGGCAGGAGTGTAAATGTCCATTTTTAAATCTTCTGGAGCAATGGTAGGGTTGCGCAACACCGTGATATTGGTTGCATAAGTAACGTTCCTTTGAACCGTAAATCCTGTGAATACTTTGGTTCGGTATCGGCCAGCTTGAGCAGATAGGCTCAGCGTTCCTACTAAAGCAATCAACAACAGCAGCAAAGTGTTGAGTTGTTTCATTTGAAAAAGTTTTTGAGTGTGTGAAATGAAATGACCAAAAAAATTGAATTCAAGAGTTTATCTGCAATAATTGCCAATAAACTCTTGAATATAAGGTTTATTATTTTTTCTTCCAATCGTAAGTCATGGATAAATAAGCCATGCGGCCAATCCGAGGGCCTCCATACGTTTGGAAAGTCAAGTTGTTCAATAAGTTAGAACCTCCGAGTTTGAAGGTTGTGTTGATCTTTTTTACTTGCCAATTCACCTGGGCATCCAGCATGCTGTAGCTGGGAATACCCCCTGTAAATTGAGGTGATCCTTCAAAAATAAACCCCTCAATCCACTTGTAATTGATGTTGAACCCAAAATCAGGGAATTTGATCCCCAAAAATTTCACAGCCAAATCACGCCCGGAAAGGCTGATGTTGTACTTGTGCTTAGGGGTATTGAACGCCGGGATAATCGGATCGTCGCTCACGCTATTGAGTTGGTTGAAAGAGTAGTTTCCGCCCAGCACATAATTTTGCCCAAAATAATAACTGGTTCCGATAGAAAGGCCTTGGGTAGTTACCCGATCTTTGGCATTGGCCGCCACCCGATAAGCTTGAGCGCGGGTGATCGAGTTGGTAAATGACTCAATGGTAGCATCTACACCAATATTGTACCCAATGAAATCATTGTAAAAACTGTAGTAGTAAGTGGCGTCAACATACAATTTGTCAAAAAAAGTATTGCGGTATCCTGCTTCAAGCGTTCGCACTCTTTCAGGGCGGATTGGAGCCACGTTGAAATACGAAAGTTTGGTATTGTCTTTGGTATTCAAATATTCACGCAAGGATTCAACGGTCAACAAGTTGTTAAATCCATTTAAATTGCCGATCAAAATGGCCCGACCTACATTGTAAAACAAGTATTGATCTGCCAGGGTAGGGTTGCGAATCGCGGAAGAAAACGAGAACCGAAATACCTGATTGCGATCAGGAGTATACACCAGAGAGGCGGCTGGTGAAAACAGGTAATCGAAGTTCTTGTTTTTGTCCAGGCGCATTGAACCGCTGATTTTCAATCTTTTATCCAGTTCTATCGTTCCGCCGCCATAAATACCGTATTCATAGGTATTGATTTTAGTGTCGCCAGTATCCAAAAGAATGGATCCCTTGGAATTGGGCGTATACAAACGATAGCTGGCTCCTACCAAAAGGTCAAGATCGGTTACTTTTCCTCCTTTTTCTGCTTTCACCAAATCATTGAAGTGGTATTCACCATTGGCGTGGTACAAAGCCGAGCGGTCATAAAAACGCGTGCCGCCTTCGCTGTATCCTAAGCGGCTAATGATGCTGTTGAACTCTTTGTTGAATCGATCAGTACCGGGTTCAAAGAAATCCACCGATTGAAAGAGAGCATTCCCTTTGGCCACCTGAAGCTGCGCCAAAGAATGGTATATCTCCAAAGAATCTTGAACTTTGGAGTTGCCTAAAAATGCATTTTGAGCAACTCGAAACTCATCCGGCTTTCCAATGAAATTGATGGGATTGGGATAGCCCTCAATCTTTCTTACCCTAGGGTTAATGCTGGTTTGCCAGAAATTGATGTAGTCTGATGCCCACTTTACGTCTTCTTTTGCATTTTCCTGCAATTGCAAAGCCGTAAAATAAGGATCGTAAGAATCTCCAGCATCTTCATGGGTTGCATAAAACCGCAGGAAGTATTTGTCGGTTTGCTTCAGTTCAATTTTGTGCTGAAAAAACTGAATGCCCCGCAAACTGTAGCGGTTGTCGCCTTGATAAACGGTCGTACCCGTGCTGTAGTTGGTACCCAAAACCAGCTCTGCGGATTTGTAATCTTTGGCGGGGTTGATGCGAAAATGCAGCGCAGTTGCCGCTTTCAGGTTTTCAGAATTGTAATTGACTACATCAATTTCCTTATAGCCCTTGCGGTGGATAATTCCCATACCGGGCAATGAAAAGGAATTGGTAAAGTCATTGGAAATCAAGTATTCGTCGCCATAGATGTTTACACCATCAAAACCTCCCGGGTTGTTCTTGCCGCTTGGAGTATCGTATACTGGATCATAATTGTCGGCGATCCAGTCGTCGGCTCTAAATCCGGAGATGTTGAATTTGAAAGCAAAGAATTCTTTACCTGCTTTATTCTTAATGGCATCTGCCCAACGAATTCCACCTTCAAACAAACTGCGCTGCCCACCTTTGATTTGCACGCTTAGGCCTTTGTTCAAAAACGGGTTTTTGGTTTGCATGCTCACTACGCCATTGAAGGCATTGGGGCCATAAAATGCAGAAGAAGCCCCGATAATCAGCGTCACATTGTTGACATCCAGCTCGGAAGCACCCAAAAAGTTGCCCAGAGAGAAGTTCAAGCCTGGCGACTGGTTGTCCACGCCATCAATGATTTGCAAGGAACGCACCGGACTGGTACTGTTGAAGCCCCGCATGTTGATGATTTTGAATCCCAAACTTGCCGCGGTCAAATCCACTTCCTTCAACGAACCCAAGCCATCATAGAAGTTTGCCGCAGGCGTTTCGGTTATCCCGATGGCATCCAGGGTTTCCATGGTCAAGGGCGATTGTACCTTCTTTTCGGAAATGCGTCGGCCTTTCACTTCAACCTGATCAATGGTAACGGCATCTTCGGAAAGATCTACGACAATTATTTGACTGGAAGTGGTTACGCTTACTTCCTTATCGGTATACCCTACATAAGAAACCAGGATGGTAAATGGAAGCTTTTGTTGAGTAGACAATTCAAATTTGCCTTCCAAATCTGCAACAACCCCTTCTGTGGTTCCTTTCAGAATCACCGTCGCATTGGCCAACCCCTCTTTGCTATTGGCATCTTTGATTTCTCCTCGAATGGTTGTTTGGGCATAAAAAATGCACGAACCAGAAAAAAACAAAATGATGCTTAGCATCAGCGACTTAGATAGATATTTCATGCTGAAAACCGATATAGTGAGCGAATAATATTCTAAATGGGGGGCAAATTAGTGAAAATTCGCTAATAGTTAATCTTTTGTAAACTGAATTTTAGCCAGGAGTAAAGAACCGGACAAATTATTATTCCGAACATTACACCTATAAAGAAATTATTTTGTGTATTTAGGCTAAATTAGGAAGGTTTACCAAAGAATTACTCAATTGAAATGAATGGCCGACAACCCAAAACCTAAAATCAACGCCAACCATTTGCCAATCGAGAATTGATGGCTGGAGTGGGCATCATTTTCAAAAAGGATGGTGGAACCAATTTGCAACAAATTGCCAGTGACAATGGAAAGCAAAATAGCCAAGGTGGATGGGCTGTTGAGGAAAAACTGGGCAGAAAACGCAGCAATGGGCGCCATCGAAGCAAACAAGAGCAAAAAAATGGCGCTTGACCACCGCTGAATGCCACTCATCAACAAAAAAGAAGTCAGTGCAAAAGCCGCCGGAATATTGTGTATCAAGATGCTCAGAAACAGGTGATGAAACTGATTCTCGCTATTGCTTCCTTGGATGGAATGAATAAAAGCTCGATACCCCCCTAAGGGCAGCCCTTCAATCAAAGCATGTAGGCACAATCCCAACATGATAGAAAATGCCAACCAACCCGTTTTTTGCCCATGTGCATGAAGGTGACCATGCTCAACGCCTCCCGACCATTCTTCGAGTAGCATTTGCAATCCGAATCCCAGCAACATCCACAATCCGGTGTAATGATCTCCTTTGGAAAACAAATCGGGGAGCAGTTGTACCAGTACCACACCCAGAATAAAAGCGCCGTTGAACAACATGGTGTACCGTACCACTTTGGGCTTCTTATTGCCCAATGAAAAAGCCAGTACGCCTCCAATTATTGGGGTTAAAAACAGGAGCAGATATTCCCAGATGTACATTCAGAATGATGCTTGATTTGGAAAGAATAGTTGTTTAAAAAAGCGAAGGTACGTTTTTGCAACAATGTTGCCAATGATTAATCCTAAAAATGCCCCCATTAAAATATCCAGTGGATAATGTACCCCAACATACACTTGTCCCAGCGCGATGCTCGCCGCCCACAAATGCAAGGGCAAACGAATGCGCCGATAATGCAAACCCAGCGTCAAACTCAAAAATGCGGCCACCGCAAAATGATTGGCCGCATGCGATGAAGTGAAGCTGTAGCCACTGCCGCAATGCACCAAAAGCTGCACTTTATCCTTGATCTCGGGGTCATTGCAAGGGCGCAAACGATGCACCGCTGGCTTGATGACCTTGCTGCTAATCGTATCGGCCAGCCCTACGGACAAAGCCAGACCCAGAATCAGGTACAATCCAGCTTTCCGATATTTGTACCCCAAAAAAACGGCCAATGCCAGGTAAAACGGAATCCAGGTCGATTTTTCGCGCCAGATGGGCATCAACCAATCCAGTACCGCATTGTGGGTGTGGCCATTGATGATTTCAAAAAGGTATTGATCAAAAGCGGTGAGTTCTTCCATGAATTTAAATTGTAGGCAAAGACGGACGGGGCAAATATAAGGTAAGATTAGAAGAAGTCCATAGTTGTGGGATAACAATGGAAAAACCGCAACTTATAGTAACTTTGCATCAAATCTTAACCCAAATCCTATGGCACTTATCAAGTCAATTTCCGGCATCAGAGGCACCATCGGCGGATTGCCTGGACAAAACTTTACCCCCCAAGACATCGTAGAGTGTACCGCTGCTTTTGGTACCTGGTTGTTGCAAAAAGGCAATCCTGCCAAAGTCATCATCGGTCGGGATGCCCGTATTTCGGGCCCCATGGTTCGGGATCTGGTGGCCAGTACCCTCATCGCGCTGGGGATTGATGTCATCGATCTTGGATTGTCCACTACGCCCACCGTTGAAATGGCGGTAACCTTTGCCGGGGCTGGTGCAGGCATCATCATCACCGCCAGCCACAACCCCAAAGAATGGAACGCCTTGAAATTTCTCAACGAAAAAGGCGAATTCATCTCTGCTGCCGATGGCGAAGCCGTCCTGAACCTGATCGCCAATGGCGGCATCAGTTACCAACCCGTTGATCAATTGGGAAAAATTGAAATGGACAACGATTTTTTGAACAAACACATCCAGGCCATCATTGACATGCCCGAGGTAGAAGTAGATCTAGTGCGTGCCAGGGGCTTCAAAGTTGTACTTGATCCAGTCAATTCTTCTGGTGCGCTGACTGTGCCTCAACTTTTGGAATACCTGGGCTGCGAGGTGATCACCATAAATGGAGCGCCCAATGGGCAGTTTGCACACAACCCCGAACCGCTTCCTGAGCATTTGACCGCCCTTTCTGCAACCATCCTGGAGCACCACGCTGACCTGGGCATTGCGGTAGATCCTGACGTGGACCGCCTGGCACTGGTCTGCGAAAATGGTGTGGCTTTTGGCGAAGAATATACCCTGGTTGCTGTTGCAGATTACATTCTGCAACGTTCCTCTGGCAATACGGTTTCCAATCTGTCCTCTTCCCGGGCCTTGAAGGATGTAACCCTTAAGCATGGCGGGCAATATTTTGCTGCCGCAGTGGGTGAAGTAAATGTAGTCGAAAAAATGAAAGCCGTAAACGCGGTAATCGGAGGTGAAGGCAACGGTGGCATCATCGTTCCCCAATTGCACTACGGCCGCGATGCCCTGGTGGGAATTGCCCTGTTTTTGTCCTGGTTGGCCAAGTTTGATGGCAGCGCTTCTGCATTGCGCGTTACTTATCCCGATTACCAAATGGTGAAAGACAAAATTTCACTGCCCGAAGGCCTGGATTTGGAAGGAATCCTGCAAAAACTGGAAGAAAAATACCAGCACGAAGAGCACAGCATGATCGATGGATTGAAAATCGATTTTGCCAACAGTTGGTTGCACCTGCGCAAGTCGAATACCGAACCGATCATTCGCATTTATGCCGAAGCCCCCAGTTTGACGGAAGCCCAAGGACTGGTGGATAAAATCAAAGCCGAAGTAGTGGAGCTCTTATAAAGGGGCACCAACCACAGCAATAAAACCAAATAAACCATGACGAGCCAAACAATGGTTGCTTCACTGGAAGCCTATTTTCAAATCTATCGGAAAAACGTGATCGGGGCCAATCAAAAATTCTTGACGCCCTATGGCCTACAAACCATTGTTTACGCCGATTGGACGGCCAGCGGGCGCCAATACCAGCCCATTGAAGACATCCTGACCAATGATATTGCCCCTTTTGTAGGCAATACCCATACCGAAACAACCATTACGGGCAGCGCCATGACCCTGGCTTACCACCGCGCCAAATCCATCATCAAAGCCTACGTAGGCGCAGATGAATCCGATGTGTTGATTTCTTCCAACTCTGGCATGACCGGGGTGGTGAATAAATTTCAACGCATTTTGGGTTTGAAAGTCCATGAGCGCCACCAGCACCTGGTGCAATTGGCCGAAAACCAACGCCCCATTGTATTCATCAGCCACATGGAGCACCACTCCAACCAAACCAGCTGGTTGGAAACCTTGGTGGACGTGGAAGTGATTGCGCCAACCGCTGACGGATTGGTGGATCTGGACAACCTGGAGGCCATGCTTCAGCGGTATGCTCAGCGGGAAACCAAAATCGCTGCGGTAACTTCTTGTTCCAATGTAACCGGCTTGTTTACGCCCTACCACGAAATCGCCGAAATCATGCACCGCCATAGTGGGTTGTGTTTCGTAGATTTTGCTTGCTCCGCACCATACATCGACATCAACATTCGTCCGGCAAATCCCTTACAACACCTGGATGCCATCTTCTTTTCGCCACACAAATTTTTGGGCGGCCCTGGTTCGACTGGAATTTTGATTTTTGATGCCAAATTGTACAAAAACCGCATTCCCGATAATCCCGGAGGTGGTACGGTGGATTGGACGAATCCCTGGGGTGGCCACAAATACATCGAAGAGATCGAAGCCCGCGAAGATGGTGGAACCCCCGCTTTTTTGCAAACCATGCGCGTCGCTTTGTGCATGCAACTCAAGGCGCAAATGGGGGTAGCCAATATTTTGCAACGCGAACATGAATTGCTTGACCTCATTTGGGATCGCCTCGAAAACATTTCCAACTTGCACATTTTGGCGCATGGCCACCGCAATCGCCTGGGGGTGATCTCCTTTTACATCGATGGCCTGCACTACAATCTTGGCGTACGCATCCTCAACGACCGCTTTGGCATACAGGTGCGCGGAGGCTGCTCCTGTGCGGGTACGTACGGCCATTACCTGCTGGAAGTTTCCCGGGAGCATTCCAATTCGATCACCAATAAAATCAATTTTGGAGACCTTTCCGAGAAACCAGGTTGGATCCGCATGTCGATTCACCCCGTCATGACAGATGCTGAAGTGCGCCACATCATGGATGCCATCACCGAATTGGCCGCAAACCACGAAACCTGGGGACGGGATTATTTGTACAATGTACACACCAACGAATTTCAGCACCGCGAAAATCAACACCTGGAAGAAGAACTCGTTGAAGAGTGGTACAGTAAATTGAACCAGAGAGGATTAATTTGAGCAACCCCAATCCTTGAAAAACCAAAAGAATGCGCATTTATCTTGACAACGCTGCTACAACCCCCGTCGACGAACGGGTGATCGAAACCATGGTGGACGCCCTGCGCCTCACCGACGGCAACCCTTCCTCCATTCACCAGGAAGGCAGAACCGCCAGAGCAGCAATAGAGCATGCCCGCCGCCAGATTGCGCGGAGCTTGAATGCCTCTATCGGGGAAATCTTCTTTACCTCGGGAGGCACCGAGTCCAGCAACATGGCCCTCAAGCGTGCGGTGCAAGATCTTGGCGTGCGCCGCATCATCAGTGCCCGCACCGAGCACCATTGTGTGTTGCATTCTTTAGATGCCCTGATTAAAGAACAAGACCTGGAAGTAGTTTTTGTGGATCAAAACAGCGACGGGCACATCCAATTGGAGCACCTGGAAGCATTGCTGCAGCAAAAAGGAACCAAAACTCTGGTATCCCTGATGCACGCCAACAACGAGATCGGCACTTTGATGGATTTGGTAAAAGTTTCGGCTTTGTGCACTCAACATGACGCTTTGTTTCACACTGATACGGTACAAACCATTGGCTTTTACCCCATTGATGTATCCCAACTCAACATTGCTTTTTTGACCGGATCGGCGCATAAATTTCATGGCCCCAAAGGCATCGGGTTCATTTACATCAACAACAGCAATATTGTTCATCCCTACATCGACGGTGGCTCACAAGAACGCAACATGCGGGGTGGAACTGAACATATTTCCGGAATACTGGGTATGGCCAAAGCCCTGGAACTGGCCACTGTTGAAATGGAATCTCGCCAGGCCTACATTAAAGAATTGCGCGATTATTTTGCTCAACAATTGCAATCCCAAATTCCAGACCTAGAATTCAATGGCGATCCTTTTGGACAAGGGCATTACAAAATCCTGAGTGTAGGTTTTCCACTGTCTCAACGTGCCGATCTCCTTTTGCTCAATCTGGACATCGCCGGAGTAGCGGCTTCTGGCGGTAGCGCTTGTAGTTCGGGTGTAGATGTAGGTTCGCACGTTATGGATGCACTTAAAAGAGGTTCTTTGCGCCAAACCTTGCGCTTTTCTTTTTCGCATTTGAATACAAAGGAAGAAGTGGATCAGGTGCTGGTTAAGTTGAAGGAAATTTTAGGATGATCGGAAACATTGAATCAACCATGCTCCAAGACCTCAAAGTCATCGAACTCTCTACCGTACTCGCCGGCCCGGCAGTAGGCATGTTTTTTGCAGAATTGGGTGCTTCTGTACTCAAGATAGAAAACAAAACCACCGATGGAGATGTCACCCGCAGCTGGAAACTGTCGGTTGAAGATCCTTCCTGGGCGTATTCGGCCTATTATTGCAGCGTGAATTGGGGAAAAGAGATCCTGTTAATGGATTTGAGCCAGCCGGAAGAATTGGCCTGGGTGCTGGAGCAAATCAAAAGCGCCGATGTGGTGCTGGCCAACTTCAAACCCGAATCTGCTCAACGTTTGGGACTGGATTACGCTAGTTTAAAGCCGCTAAACTCACGCCTGATTTATGGGGAAATCACTGGATATGGCCCCAATGATGACCGTTCTGCATTTGATGTTGTACTGCAAGCCGAAGCCGGATTTTTGTACATGACTGGCGAAAAAGATGGCAACCCGGTAAAAATGCCTGTCGCCTTGATTGATCTTCTGGCCGCACATCAACTCAAAGAAGGCACCCTGCTGGCCTTGTTACAACGCGCCCAAACCGGAAGCGGAAGTAAAGTAAGTGTATCATTGTACGCCGCTGCCTTGGCATCCTTGGTCAATCAGGCCACCAATTGGCTGGTGGCGCAAAAAATCCCCCAGCGCATGGGAACCTTGCACCCGAATATCGCTCCATACGGCGAACTCTTCGTTTGTAGGGATGGAGCACAAATTGTGCTGGCCATTGGCAACGATCGTCAATTTCAGCACTTGTGCAAAGTATTGCAACTCGATGAACTGGCTCAACATGCGGACTATATCCACAACAATCAACGGGTGCTGAATCGTACTGCTTTGCAGGCGCAACTGCAAGCAAAAATAGAACTGCAAGACCGCGAACCCTTGTTGAAGCAATTCCATCAAATGGGCGTTCCGGCGGGTGGATTGCGCAACATGCAAGAGGTTTTTTCCGATTCACTTGCCCACGAAATGTTGCTGGATTGGGCCTTGCCCGATGGTACTGCCGTGCAAAGCGTACGTTCGGTAGCTTTTACCCTGGAGCAATGACTTATTGCTGCAAATATTCCGATGTAGTGAATACCGACTCAACCACGATGTTCTTGTTTTTTCCGATTACAAACTCACTCAAGCCAACGTGCTTTTTGTTGCGTGGATTCCAATCATAAGTATACCCCAATTGGGTGAATGGATAGCGGTTGTACAGCGTTGAATCTGCAAAAGACATGCGGGACTGTTCCGTCAGCCAAAGCAGATTCTCGCAATCCGCATCTGCTGCATTTTTCAGGTACAAATCACAAGCACCGTCGGTTACTTCGGTATCAATACAGGGCCGGATTAGGTCTTGCGGACGTACCCAAAACTCCACGAAAAACTTTTTGTCGGCATTGGGGGGCAAACCCAGCAATTGCTTCAGGCGCTTGTCAGGGTCTCCGACTTTTTTTTGCGCAGCATACCAATTCTGCAAATCTGGTGCTACGGTCACCCATATTGGATATTTTCCAGTATTGTAAAGCCCTGAGGTCTGGTCGTTTTTATAGTATTTGGTATCCGCTTTCCAGGAAGAGACCAGGACGTAGTCTTCGCCATTGATTTTTTTCCACTTCAAGCTGGGGGAATTGGCCACTACTTTGGTGAGGGCAGTACTGATTTTACTGGCATTGGGCTGTGCTGCATCATTCAAAGCCTTGGAATACTGGTATTTGATGCCGCATGAATTGGCCAAAAGAACGAATGCAATGGCAAAGACGGCATGAACAATTTGTCGATAGGTACGCATGGTGTTTGATATGGTGGGTTCACATTATTGCAAAATTAAGCAAGTATAGTAAAGCGTCAAAAAATCTTTCCAGGGTTCAAAATTCCCTCAGGATCCAGGGTGGCCTTCAAGGTTTTCATCAAGGCAATTTCGGTTGGATTGCGACTCAAATGCAACCATTCTTTTTTCTCCAAACCCACCCCGTGCTCAGCGGTGATAGAACCTCCAATGGCACTCAATGGGTTAAATACCAGCCTTTCAACTTCCATGCGGGTGGCGTGGTCGTTTTGCCCACAGCTGACGTACAAGTGCAGGTTGCCATCTCCCATGTGGCCAAAAACATAAAGGAATACCTCCGGCCAATGTTTTTGTAAGTCCGCACGGATGGTGTCTACATAAGCCCCCATCTCTGCAATGGGTAAACTGACATCAAATAAAAAGATCGGACGATGTACCGAAAAAATAAAATCCACTTGCTCGCGAATGCCCCAAAACCAATCCAGCTCTTGTTGGCTTTGAGCCAAACAAGCATCGTCAACCAGGCCACTTTCAAAGGCTTTTTCCAGCGTTTCCTGAAAAACTTTTTGGTCATTTTCGGGATGAAATCCCAGGGTTTCCAGCAACACATAATACGCAAAATCCTGGGGCAGGGGAGGAGCATGCCGGGAGGGAGGAGAAGTCATCAAACGGTAGTAATCCTGCCAGATCAGCTCGTAAGTCGTGAGCGAATTTCCCAGACTTTGTTTGGCCAAATTCAAAAATTCGACAGCTTGCCCAAAGCTACTGAGGGCAAGGTAGGCGGTGTTTTTGCTCAAGGATGCAGGTTCGAGTTTGAGTACTGCCTTGGTGACAATGCCCAAAGTACCTTCCGATCCGATAAACAGGTGCTTGAGGTCGTACCCCGCATTGTTTTTGAGCAAATGATTCATAGAGGAAAGAATGGTCCCATCGGCCAATACCACTTCCAGTCCCAACACCAGATTGCGCATCACCCCGTACCGGATCGCCTGCAGCCCGCCGGCATTGGTGGCAATGTTTCCGCCGATCATACAACTGCCTTTGGCGCCTAAGTCAAGCGGGAAAATAAGCCCCAGCGGTTGCAGGTGATTCTGAAGCTGTTGTAGAACTACTCCGGCTTGTACCGTTGCCGTTCGATTGGGGATGTCTACAGACTCGATTGTATTCAGGCGCTCCAGGCTGAGGGCAATTTCGTGGGCCTGGGTATGGGTTCCACCTACCACGTTGGTTGTGCCGCTGCGGGGCACAACTGCTTGTTTAGCTGCATTGCAGATTTTCAAAACAATGGATACCTCCTCCGTATTGTGCGGCAAAACCAGGGCTTTGCAATTCAGGTTTTCTGCGCTGACCCAATTGCTGGCCAGTCGCTGTGCTGCTTGATCATGTGTTAAAACGCAATCAGCTCCCAAAGCTTCGGTTAATTGTTGAACGATATCCATACTCTACTTGAAGAGATAATAGGCCAAAATCAGCGTAATGATGATGTTGAAAAACTGCGCCAGCAAAAATGCCCAAAACGGCATGCGGAAACCATCTTTGAACAGGTCAGAGAATTTGGTCTCCAGGCCGATGCTGGTAAACGCAAGTCCGAACCACAAGGTCTGGATGTTTTTTAAATGTCCTTTTACTTCCTTAACCGTATCTGGTGTGAGGATAAAAGAGAAAATCAGTGAAGCCACCAGAAAACCCAATACAAACTTGGGAAATCGATCCCAGATTATTTTTACGGTTGGCTTTTCAACGGCTACGCCATCTTCGTTCTTTTTGCCCGTCAATGTCCAATAAATGCTGATGAAAAAGGCAGCTACCCCGAGCAATACGTTTTGGGAAAACTTGACGATGGTGCTTACTTCCAGCGCTTTTTCACCCACCATCGATCCAGAAGCGACTACTGCACCAGAAGTATCGATGGTGCCGCCCAACCAGGCGCCGGTTACTTCCTGAGACAAGCCGAGGTAATTGGCAATCATCGGCATGAATATCATCATGGGAATAGCAACGATCAGTACCAGGGATACTACAAATGAAAGCTTCTTGCTGTCGCCATTGATGGCCCCGGCAGTGGCGATGGCTGCCGAAACCCCGCAGATCGACACCGCGCTGGAGAGCATAAACGCCAACTCCTCATCAATTTTCCAGCGTTTGCAGACCCAGTATGAAAAATACCAAACGCTTAAAACCACCACCAGAGACTGGATCAGTCCCAGTGTGCCGTTTTTCAAAATGTCGGTAAAAATGACGCTGCTACCCAGTAGAACCAGGCCTATCTTGACAAACAACTCCGTTGTCAAAGCTCCATTGAACCAGGCGGGTAAGTTGAACAATTGTCGAATCAGCAAGCCCAGCAACAAACTAAAGATAACTGCCTCCAGGTTGAGCGCCTTTACCTGGGCATTGCCCGCCAAAACCTGCGCAAACAAAGTAAGCAGAAACAAGAGTGGAAAACCTTGCAAGAAGTAGCGCAATTTGCCGCCAGTCAGTACTACTCCCAGCGCACCACCCGCAAATACCAACAAAAATTGAGCAGCGATCTTGCCCAGGTTGCCTCCTGAAAATACCGCTCCAAACAGATCCGAGAAGGTCTTCCAACCGTATTCGGGCGCAGGCAATACAAACAAGCCAATGGCCAAAAAAATAATGATGAACCCAATGCAGACCGAAGCCCAATCTTCGTGCAGTAAAACGCGGGATTTTTGAGGAGAAATTTCCATTGAATACAGGTTGTAAAGGATTGAATAGAATAGAATACTAAGCCGCCAAAGCTAATCCATTTTCGAAAAAAAAGAATAATTAAGGTAAAGTTGATAGAAATTGTAGAAGTTGGCAAAGGCTGTCAAAAAATCACCCTTTGTTGTGGGGCAAAAATAAGTGTTTCATTTTCTTGGAGCCAAAGGATTAGATAAGAAACTTGAAATGAACCGTTTACTCATCTAATCCTTTGGCAAAATGAAACACTTATTTTTTTATCGCCCCTTTGCCAACTTCTATCTCCTTATTTGTCCTTGACTTCTTTCAGTTGCAAGGCCAGCAATTGCTTGTTTAAGCCCGGAAGAGCGCCAGAAATGGTGGCATCCAATTTGGTCAAATGACCTTCCAGTTCTTTGCTCAATTCGGCAAAGACCTTGTACACTCCAGCGGTAGGTTTTGCATCGCCCGATTCCAAACTGCGGCGCACCGCAGAGATCCGGTTGCCCAGTTTGATCGGGAAATTCAAAGGATCCTGGTCGCTGCGGTTTTTGGTTTGGTAAAGGTCTTCTTCAATGGCGGTAATTTTGGCATTCAAGTCTTTGGCGGTAGCCGTGAATGCACCGTCGGTGGTTTCTTTCATGCGGGCTTCGATTTGTTTGCGCAAAGCGCGAATGCGAATTACCGCTTCATTGCCAGCACTTTCCTTGTCCCGAATTTTCAGCGCAACGTCAAACTGTTCTTGCAAATCAGCGGCGGTAATGCCTTTCAGATTGGGGTTCATCCCGATTTGGAAAGAATAAGTCTGGCTGTATTTTCCTGCTGTAAACCGCACCTGGTATTTGCCCAATGGCGCCTTGGGACCTGCTTGTGGGCGGGCACCCCAGAGGATCATGCCTTCAAAAACAGTAGCTCCCGAATAACGGAGGTTCCAGGAGTAAGCATTAAGACCTGCATTGGTGGAGGGCTTTCCGGGGCCACGAGACCAGGCAGGACCTCCTTCGGCTTTGGCTGGCGCATTGTCGCCTTTGAATTTGTCAATCAAAGTCCCTTTGGCGTCCAAAATCTCAATCAGCACCGAGTCTGCTTTTTCCTGCAAATAGTATTGAAACGTAGCCGTAGTAATGCCGCGAATGGCATCGGCGGGTTGAAACAACATGGCGGGTTGTTTGATGTTTTCGGGCGTCAGTTGGCGGAAAGGCTGGATGTCGTCCAGAATCCAGAAGCCACGGCCATGCGTACCAAGTACCACGTCATTGTCTTTGATCACCAAATCGCGAATCGGGGTATCTGGCAAATTGAGTTGCAGCGGCTGCCAATGGTCGCCTGCATCAAAGGATACATATGCGCCATGCTCAGTACCCAAAAACAACAGTCCTGGTCGAACATGGTCTTCCCGAACCGAGCGTGCAAAATGCCCGTTGGCGATGCCCGTCACGATTTTGGTCCAGGTTTTGCCGTAATCTTTGGTGCGGAACACGTAAGGTTGGCGGTCGTCGACCTGATAGCGGTATACGGCCACATAAGCCGTACCGGGCGTATGTCGAGATTCGTCAATGATGCTCACCACCGAGTGTTTGGGCAAATCTTTGGGGGTGATGTCCTGCCAGGATTTGCCACCATCGCGGGTAATGTGGATGCGGCCATCGTCTGATCCTGCCCAGATGGTGTTTACATCGTGGTTGGAAGGCGCAAGGGAATAAACCGTGGCATAAATTTCCGGGCCATTCATGTCCTTGGTGATCTCGCCTCCGGTTGGCCCCAGGGTTTCGGGATCGGCGTAGGTGAGGTCGGGACTGATTTTTTCCCAGCTTTGCCCATCATCGGTAGTTTTCCACACGTGCTGCGAGCAAGTGAACAACATATTGGGATCTTTGGGAGAAAATACGATCGGATAAGTCCACTGCCAGCGTTCAGGCAAGGCACTGGATGGTTCGCCTGAAAAGAAGCGCGGATACACCTGGATATCGCGGATTTGACCATTGCTGCGGTCGTAGCGCGTCAGCAATGCCCCTTGGCTGCCGGCGTAGAAAATGTCTTTGTTGACGGGATGCTGCGTGATGTAACCGCTTTCGCCGCCCCCCACTGCATAATACCAACCGTGATTGGGGCCGTTTGCTTGCATAAAATTCCAGCCATCGCTGGGAATGGCCAGTGTACTGTTGTCTTGCTGGGCTCCCGCTACGTGATAGGGCACATCATTGGTAACGGTGACGTGATAGAACTGGGTGGTGCAATAATCCTGCTCCGTCCAACTTTGGCCACCATTGACGGAAACACTGCCCCCGCCGTCATCGGCTACAATCATGCGCTGAGGGTTGTTGGGATCGATCCACAAGTCGTGGTAGTCCCCATGCGGGCCGGTGATCTCTTTGTCAAAATTGACCCCGCCATCGGTTGATTTGTAAAAATCCACGTTGAGGCAGTACACGGTATTTTTGTCAAAAGGATCGGCATAGATGCGCGAGTAGTAGAAAGCCCGTTGCCGTAGTTTGCGGTCTTCGTTGATTTTTTTCCAGGACCAACCGCCGTCGTCAGAGCGGTATACCCCGCCATCGTTGGCTTCTACAATGGCCCAAAGCTGATTATTGTCAACCGGAGAAACTGTGATGCCGATTTTGCCCAGGGGTGCAGCGGGCATACCGGGGTTTTTGCTGATTTCGATCCAGGAGTCGCCGCCATCTAATGATTTCCAGAGTTTGCACTCAGGGCCACCGCCCCACATTTTCCAGGTTTTGCGGTACACTTGCCAGGTAGAGGCGTAAATGATTTTGGGATTGACCCGATCAATGATCAAGTCAGCACCACCTGTTTTGGGACTGACGTACAAGACCTTTTTCCAGGTATTGCCGCCATCCATAGAACGAAACACCCCACGCTCTTCATTGTCGCCATAAGGGTGCCCCAAAGCACTAACGTAAACGATGTCGGGATTGGTGGGGTGAACGCGTATTCTGGAGATGGCCTGCGTTTCTTTCAAGCCGATGCTGCGCCAGGTTTTGCCCCCGTCACTGGATTTGTACATGCCGTCACCCTGGGTGATGCTGCCGCGCAATTCGGTTTCACCGCCGCCGATGTAAACAATGTCGGGATTGGTTTCGGCTACTGCTACCGCGCCAATAGAGGAGCAAGTGATTTGTCCATCGGTCACTGGAAACCATTCCTGGCCGCCATCGGTGGTTTTCCAGAGGCCACCGCCGGTGGCTCCGAAGTAGTATTCGTTGTTGCGACCGGGGCTACCCGTGCAGCCCAACGAGCGACCACCACGAAGTGGGCCAATGTTGCGCCATTTGAATTTTTCGAAGTACTTGGCTTCGTATGGATTGGTGAAGGCAGCAGAATTTTGTGCCTGTAGTGTGCTGAACAAGACCAGGTTCAGGAGCGTAAAAAGCAGTTTTTTCATACTAAATTGGTTAGGCGTTTACCTGTTAGGGGCGATAAAAAAATAAGTGATCATTTTGCCAGAGGATTAGATAAGTAAACGTTTCATTTCAAGTGTCTTATCTAATTCTCTGGCTCAAGAAAAATGATCACTTATTTTTGCCCCACTACTTATGGTGGGGCAAAATGAACACTTATTTTTTTATCGCCCCGGTGGATAATTGTCAAATCTAAAAATAAAAATTTAACAAGTTTCCAATTGCCTGGTCTTTTTGAAAAGTCAAGTTTATTTTTTCAAATGGATACCTCAAACCGTTGCTCCAACACCCTTCTACCGAAAGCAGCAACAAAAACCATAGCTTTTACCTATGAAAAGATCACTATTATAAATGAAATTAGTCGGAAATTCTGTGGTATTTTTGAGCAGTATTTAAAAACAATCGCACAATGGATAATACTAAAAGTACGAACGGCGAAAGCAAATGCCCTTATTCGGGCGGCGTTCTAAAGCAGAGTGCTGGTGGTGGTACCAGAAACCATGACTGGTGGCCCAATCAGTTGAAGTTGAACATCCTCCGTCAACGCTCCTCTCTTTCCAATCCCATGGGTGAGGCGTTTAATTATGCTGAGGAATTCAATTCGCTTGACCTGGCAACCGTAAAGAAAGATATCGTCGAACTGATGACCACCTCTCAAGATTGGTGGCCAGCCGACTACGGTCACTATGGACCGTTTTTAATCCGGATGTCCTGGCACAGCGCCGGTACCTACCGCATTGCTGATGGACGTGGCGGCGCGGGCAATGGAACCCAGCGTTTTGCACCCCTCAACAGCTGGCCAGACAACGGCAACCTCGACAAAGCACGTTTATTGCTTTGGCCAGTTAAAAAGAAATACGGCAAAAAGCTTTCTTGGGCAGACTTGATGATTCTTGCCGGCAACTGTGCATTGGAATCAATGGGTTTTCAGACTTTTGGTTTTGCAGGTGGACGTGAAGATGTTTGGGAACCTGAAGAAGACATCTATTGGGGATCAGAAACCGAGTGGTTGGACGACAAGCGCTATACTGGCGATCGCGAATTGGAAAACCCACTTGGAGCGGTTCAGATGGGACTCATCTATGTGAATCCAGAAGGCCCTAACGGAACGCCTGATCCACTTGCAGCAGCTCGCGACATCCGCGAAACTTTTGGCCGCATGGCCATGAATGACGAAGAAACTGTTGCCCTGATTGCTGGTGGACACACCTTTGGCAAAGCCCACGGCGCAGGAGATCCTGGCAAATATGTTGGTCGCGAACCTGAAGCAGCAGGCATCGAGGAGCAAAGCATGGGTTGGAAAAACACCTTTGGCACTGGCAATGCTGCCTATACCATCACCAGCGGACTTGAAGGCGCGTGGTCAGAAACGCCAACGCAATGGAGCAACAACTACTTCAAGAACTTGTTTGGGTTCGAATGGGAATTGACCAAGAGCCCTGGGGGCGCTCATCAGTGGAAACCAAAAGATGGCGCTGCCGCAGGTACGGTGCCAGATGCCCACGACCCATCAAAACGCCACGCACCGATCATGTTTACCACGGATATAGCCTTGCGCATGGATCCCATTTATGAACCAATTTCAAGACATTTCCACGAGAATCCAGATCAATTGGCTGATGCATTTGCCCGTGCATGGTTCAAGCTGACGCACCGCGATATGGGGCCTCGTGTCCGTTACCTCGGCCCGGAAGTACCCGCCGAGGTATTGATCTGGCAAGATCCGATCCCCGCAGTTACGCATGAACTGATCGATGCTCAGGACATCGCTGCATTGAAAGTTCAAATTCTTGCTTCTGGCCTTACGGTGTCTCAACTGGTATCTACTGCTTGGGCATCTGCCTCTACGTTCCGTGGTTCGGATAAGCGCGGTGGTGCAAACGGCGCCCGCATTCGCTTGGCACCTCAGAAGGATTGGGCAGTCAACAACCCAACTCAATTGGCCATTATTTTGACCACGCTGGAAAGCATTCAAACCGCATTCAACAGCGCTCAAACTGGTGGTAAGGCAGTTTCACTTGCCGACTTGATCGTGCTGGGTGGTTGCGCAGGTATCGAACAGGCTGCGAAAGATGCTGGTCATGCAGTAACCGTGCCTTTTGCCCCTGGCCGCAATGATACAGATCAAGCTCACACAGACGTTGATTCCTTTTGCGTATTAGAGCCCAATGCAGACGGGTTCCGCAACTACCTGAAAGGACATTATGCCACCTCCGCCGAAGAAATACTCATAGACAAGGCGCAACTCCTGACCCTGACTGCTCCTGAAATGACGGCGCTGGTTGGTGGTTTGCGTGTGCTGGACACCAATTTTGATCACGCTCAACACGGAGTGTTTACCCAGACTCCTGGAGCACTGACCAACGATTTCTTCGTCAACCTCATTGATTTTGGTACCACCTGGAATGCAACTTCGGATGCCCAAAATGTGTTTGAGGGCCGCGATCGCAAAACGGGCAAGGTAAAATGGACGGCTAGCCGGGTTGACCTGATTTTTGGTTCAAACTCCGAACTTCGTGCCATCGCTGAAGTATACGCATGTGATGATGCCAAAGAACGTTTCGTACACGACTTCGTAGCGGCATGGAACAAGGTGATGAACCTGGATCGCTTCGAATTGGCGCAATGATGATTGGCCGCAAGGCAGAAAAATAACCGTTGAAAGTTGGGAGGTGATCTGGAAACAGGTCACCTTTTTTTTGTAAAAAAATTGCATCCAATCAGAAGGAAACTACCCCACCATATCCACAAACAGCGCCTGAAAGGTTTTTTCCAAATCGGTACAGATGCCGGGATGAGGCCGCGAGGTTTGAATCGACGCGCTGCGTACCGCGGTAAGCCAGCGGAAGCGCTCGGCAGGGTCTAGTTGGGCAATGGGGCTGCTGTTTTTTTCTCCGGCTGCTATCTTACAAAAAGCCTCCAGATTTTTTTGGATCTCTTCCAGGTCTGCGTTTGGCTTGAGGGCCAGGATTTTCTCTTCTCGAAGCTGATACTGCATTCGCACCAGTTTCTGCTTTTTACAGAACAAGATCACGCCAGCATTCACGAACTCTTCCCGTTCGACTACAGGTACAACCCTTACAATGGCATACTCATACAAGTGTTTTGGTTGCATCCTGGACTTCTTTAATAAACTGCTTGGAAAAATTCATCCTTTGGCTCAAGAATTGGAAATACACGGCTCTCAATTGATCCGGGGTTTCGTCTCGCAAATCCCAACTGAGCCATTCGTCAGGGATCAATTGAACGATTTCTTGAAGTTTGTTTTCAGTGAGCAAGGCGCTGCAAATCCGGTCGGCCTCCTCCATTTGGGTGGCTTGTGACAGCAAAACATGGTTTTTTATGTACGGCATAGTCGCCGCAGGATTGGGTGCTATTCCATCCCAACTGTAATGAAAATAAAGCCCCGCGCCATGATCGATGAGCCACAACTCTTTGTTCCAGGACAGCATGTTGGTATTGCGGTACGACCGGTCTACGTTGGTAATCAAACCATCCAACCAGATAATTTTGGAGGCCAAGAGCGGATCAAGGGTTGTCACTGCGGGATCGTAAGTGAAGGCACCGGATAAAAAATGCAATCCCAGGTTTAAGCCTTGGCTGGCTTTCAACAAATCCTGAATTTCTTCGTCTCCTTCGGTACGGCCAAAATCCTCATCCAATTCAGCAAAAACCAGCTCAGGTACTTTGAGCCCCAGTGCCCGGGCAATCTCGCCACCGAGTAGTTCGGCAATCAGCGTTTTTACGCCATGGCCACTGCCTTTGAATTTGACCACATACTTGAAGCCATCGTCGGCTTCTGCCAGTGCGGGCAATGAACCCCCTTCCCGCAGGGGTTGCAGGTAACGGGTGACGGTAACGGTGCGCAACGTGTTCATTTTGTAGGATAAATGGTAACGATGGGGGTAAAAGTAACCAATCTTGGCTCAACATAATCCATGATGCCTGTTTTTCTGTGTACAAGCTTTATGCCTGGGGCTGGCTTTTAGGTCGGAATAATGTCTCGCTTGGCCAATTTTGATGCAATCACACTGACGATGAACAGCTGCAAAGCGTGAAAAATCATCAAAGGGAGCAGCATGATTCCCACTGAGGGCAGGTGCTGAAATAAAATTTTGGAAAAAACAGTGCCGTGCACAAGCGATTTTTTGGAACCACAAAACTGCACCGTAATGCGGTCTTCCTGGCTAAAACCCAGTTGATCGGCCATGAATCCGGTCAGAAAAAACACTGCATAAAATAGGGCAGTTGTGGCCACCGAAATCAGCAATAAATCGCCCACATCAACCGAACTGAACACGTTTTTTTCAAAGGATTCCGCAAAGCTTTTGAAAATGATCAGTAAAATGATGGATCGGTCAAAGGAGGTCAGGTACCGGCTGTATTCCTGGGCGAATTTTCCCCAATAAGGTTGTAAGGCCACGCCGAGGGCAACGGGCACCAGAATTTCGGTGATGAGCTTGAGGTAAATGCTGCTTAGATTAAAATCAGTTGCGGTGTGCTGCATAAAAAGACCCATCCAAAGCGGAGTGATGACAATCCCGATCAATCCTGAAATACTCGCGTTGAAAATTGCCGCTGGAACGTTGCCTTTGGCTATGTTTACCATGACCACCGATGACGAAACGGTAGAGGGCAATGCAGCCAAAAAGAGAAACCCCAACCAAAGCGTTTGCTCGTGAGCGGAACGCATAAAGGGGTAAAAAAGCAGGACGATCAGCGGAAATACCAGAAAGGTAGAAAACTGTACCAGAATGTGCAATTGCCAGTTTTTTAACCCGGTTTTGATTTGAGCCGGACTCAATTTCAGTCCGTAAAAAAAGAAAATCAGCGAGATCCCGATGCTCCCGATCAGGTTGAGGGGAATTGGACTATCACTGCTTCCCCATTCCGGGAAAAAATAGGCAAGCAGCACCACGCCGATGATACCAAGGATGAATTTGTCAATTTTCATTTTCAAAAGGTCAATGGCTGCAAGATAACGCTATTACCCAAAACCATTGAGCTCCGGTTTCCTCCCTTAGAATTTTTCAGCTTTGTTGTAATCCATTACCCTTGCTTTTTCCCTAAATTTTCCACATCATCAAGCCATTTGTTTCTTTTCGTTGCGGTTGATGATTTAATGATGGCAAATGATGAAATCTTTACGGGCTTTATTCCAGAAAATTCCAAAATGCCTACTTTCATCGCATTGTGTCCGGCATTTTTATTGATCAACCAGTAATACCACTGTGGGGTGTCCATCGTAACAATCAGCCTTGCGGTTTTTCCTTTCAATAATTTGTCCCAAAATGGAGAGTTGGGCCGGTACTTAAAGGCGAAAGTTGGTACAAAAACCCGATCGATAAAACCTTTTAAAAGTGCGGGCAAAGTGGATCACCAATTCGGGTACACAAAAACCAAATGGTCTGCCGCGGTGATTTCTTGTTGCATATTCAATAAATCGGGCTCTAACTCGGAGATTTTTCGATAACCAAAAGTCAAAATTGGGTTAAATTTCAAATCAATCAAATGCACCAGCTTGCATTCAGCTCCGGCGGCATCTGCACCTTTCTTGTAGCGCTCTGCCAAAGCATAACAGAAACTTTCTTTATCGGGATGGCCATTGATAATGAGTACTTTTTTCATGTCCTAAGTTTAAAATGAAGTCATTTTAGACAAAAGTACCCGCATAATCAGCCAATGAAGTTACACAATTATGGAAATGATTTACATGATTTACAGGTTTTGGTTTCAGGATTCATCCGGTATTGATTAGGCTTCTTTTTAGAGTCTGGAAACAGATATGTTGTTCTATCCAGCTCTTATTTTATTACTTTGAATTCAATTCCCGTTAATTTACTCAATTCTTCTTTTTCTTTTAGGGTCAGTCCTATCACAAAAATATCTCCCCCCTTTCCGTAGTAAAATTGATAATCCACCGTGGCTAAGATTTTGTTGTTTACATATTTTAGTATCCCTTCCATATCGGCCCAATCATCGGATACTTCTGGGTAAATGGTATGTTCCTCTTCTCTATTCTTGAAAGTGATCTTTATTTTTTCTCTCGATTCCCAATCTTCGTTGATTTCAGTTGGATTAAAATTCCCCTCGGATATTTTCCCTAATTCTTCAATTACAGCTTCATAAGCTCGATTTCCTTCATAAATGATTTCTGTATCCGCTTTTTGCCAAACTTTTTCGGTATCCAATCGCAAAATTTCCAGCTTATTTAGCTGATTCGTTTCAGCATTCCAATATTCTCCTGAATTCGCCCAACCGTCTTGTTTTGAAATTGCTCGTCCAATTGCTAATGCTGTAACAAACTCGTCTGATTTGTCAGAACATGATTTAAACAGCCCGACTTTTCTTAATGCGCTGATTTCCTTTTTTATAAGTTGAATTGGGAACATCTGTTGTTGCAAGTTATTCATCGTACTGTCCATCAACAAATGCAATCCAATTAGAACAATCAAAATAGGGACTGAGTATCCAATTAACAGTACAAGCAATCTTAAATCTTTGTTCACGATTGACAAAATTCCAAGATTTAAGTACCTGAAAACTATCAATACTACTCCTACGATTAATCCCAACTTTATTTTGTTCCAAAATCCCATTAGAGGAAACAATGAATTTGAATGCCAACCTGGAATTACAGCTGAATTCATCGTATTTATCGTAAATGCGAGGACTAAAAAAATCCCAAAAATTAAAAGACTTGAATTCCAGATTATTTCCTTGGTCATTTTTTGTTTTTTTCTTAATTGGCTGTAAACGTGAAGCTTCCCAAAAAGCGCCGCATAGGAAGCATTTTTAGGAAGCGATTGTTCTCGGTATGGCTATGGCTTGATTTGCTTTTTCAACTCATCGATTTGTCTTTGTAATTCAAGGTTTTTTTGAAATTCTTCAATCAGCAACTTGTCCTTCTCGGCGATGATCTCTTCTTTCTCGGCGATGACCTCTTCTTTCTCGGCGATGATCTCTTCTTTCTCGGCGATGATCTCTTCCTTCTCGGCGATGACCTCTTCTTTCTCGGCGATGACCTCTTCCTTCTCGGCGATGATTTCATCCTTTTTTTTCATCTCTCGATCAAAAATTCGATCCAGTTCATCCTCGACATCCATCAAGTCCCGGATTTCTTCGCTGGCAATGGCTCGACCCAAGCGATCCAACATTTTTTTGACCAAGGGGTCATTGGTATCTCCCTGAAAATCGAGTTGATGCTTGTCCGTTGTGCTTTGATAGATCGGACTAAAAATGTGCAGAACCCGCTCCAGTTTGTTGCGGGCTGCTTTGGCTAGCTTACGTACCTGTATCAAATAAGAATCGTGGGTCAACAACTCGACGAAATCCTCTTTGATGTCCAGAATTTCCTGGGTCACCACATCGCGGTATTCCCGATTGATTTTGACCACTCCCGACTGAATGCTGTTCAATGGGAAACCTAAAAAGTAGATCGTGATGATGGGTAACGGGCGTTTATCTAGATCACCTTTATCGTTGAGTACATCGTCTTCTTTGCGGTAATTATCACCTAGATAGCGCCGAAAGCGCATCACATCAAAGGCTTTTTTGGCCTTTTGCAACTCAATGAGGACTTTGCTGATTTCGCCGTTCGCCTTTTTGATTACTGCCTTGAAATCAAAACGCAAAATGCGGATATCTCCACTCGTTTCGGTGGAGGTTTCCTGTGGTTTTACTTCCACACTTTGCACTTCCTCCCCTAGAATGGTCGACAGCAACTCCCGAGCAATCTCTACATCCTCCAGCAGATATTTGAACACTACGTCATAGATGGGGTTGGCGATGATCATACCTGATTTTTTGTTTGATTTCTATCGCAAGGTAAACTATTTCGGGGAGGTTTTGGTTTTTTTTGATGTTTTTTTTGATTGGTGGGTGTTATTGAGAACCTTGCGCTTCCCGAATGTGCGACGCTTAGGAAGCATTTTCGGGAAGCGATTTTTGGGACATTTCTATCTATTTAAATGATTTTCTTGACTTCTTCTTCCTATTTTTTCGAAACTCTGGCAATGTGCGGGATGAAAGGTTGTGTTAAATAACCAGGAAGGCCTGTGCAATTCTGGTTCCCATCTTATAATGAACATTTA
>NZ_JBBAKG010000045.1:0-47701 GCF_040403615.1 Haliscomenobacter sp.
CCGTCTGAGTTTTACAAGTCGTAATGTTGACATTGTCCGCACAATTCAAGGTGATGCTTGGATTGACCGTGCGGATGATCGACTTGGTGCAGGTCTTGGTATCACAATCGCTTGTCACTGTATAGGTAAGGCTCACCGTGCCGCCTGTACAAGGGTTGGGTAAAACAACTGCTGAGAAACTAGGAACAGCATTGCAACCGCCGGTGAAGGAGAACTGCGCTTTGTAGTTGTCCAACAGGGTTTGAGCTGCCGCATTCGTAGTACAAGCCGGAATGGTCAAATTGTTTGCTGGGCAATTGATTACCACCGGTGGAGGGGTAACCGTATACGTTTCCGCACAAGTTCCAGCAATGAAAGGCTCACCCGTGTCAAAAATATTATTGTCAATTACATCATCGTACAGTACATAAGTATAGGTGCGGGTTAAACCGCCACCGCATAAGGAACCCCCATCGGTAGTGGTCACCTTGATTCTGGCTTCTGTACAAAAAGTCACCCCACTGAATACATCAGTTGGGTTGGTTTTGGCAGCCGGAATGCCACTGCGATCACAACCTGTCAATGGAGCGGGTACAGTCAATTTACAAACGCCTGCCAACATACAGCAGGTGGTGTTGATCACTTTTGACGCTGGATCACAACCCGTGTTTACACCCTGTTCCCGGAGGTAGATGGTGTAATTGCCACTATTGACGGGAAGAAAGATAATTGGATTGCCCAAGATCAGGTTAATCCAGGTACCAGCAGTACCATTTACCTGGTATTCATACCCAATAGGCGCAGTGGCACCACCCGTTATATTGGTCAAATTAACGACTACGTTGCCAGCTACTTGATTGCTACAATCTAAAGTAAGTGTGAAGTCCAAGGGATTGGTAACGGCGAGGATTTGTACCGATGGATCAGAAGAACAACCTTTATTGTCAGTTACAGTAATGTAGTAGGTTCCTTCTGCCAAGCCATTATAAGTCAGGCCTGTAGTGGTTAGATTGGTAATGATTGGCGTAATGACGGGGCCATTGGCGGCACCCTGACGGATCACAAACACATAAGGTCCAGTACCCCCACTGGCCACAGCGGTAATTTTGCCAGTAGGTGGATTCCGGCAAACGGGTTGCTCTGGTGTCAACACTACACTTGGCAATGGGTCAACAGTAAGTGTATATTCACAAGTAACCGGACATCCATTTTGCCTGGCAGTGAAAGTGATGGTATAAGGTCCCGCGGCTGTTTTGGCTACATTAAACCTCACTTTGTGCGTACCCTGACCAGACGCAATGCTGATTTGGGAGTTACTGGTAGACCAAACGATATTGGTATAACCGCTTACTGCATCGTACTCCACATTTTGAGTACCCGCGCAAACGGTTTTTGGCGCAATTACCGGACAAGTTGGTACGGTTACATTCACCGTTTTGGTACACTCGCCACTTTCACAAAGGGTAGTATTGTCAACGGAACTGATCTTTTTAGTAGTCAATTTCACCTCAAAACTTCCGCTAGCAGGTGCAGTAACTTCAATGCTAGAAGTACCCTGACCAGTGAAAGTTGCACCTACTACAGTCCATACATAATTTGTCATTCCAGCGGGGCCGCTAAAGCTGATTTTTGCATTAGGACATACGGTGCTATTACCTGTTATGGTGCAGGACAACTGGGCAGGTTCAACGATGATATTTCCTGTACAAGCCACTGAGCAACCTACATTACCAGTTTTGGTTGCGGTTACGGTATACGTTCCTGCACTGAGTCCGGTAAATATGCCCGTATTATTGCTTGCCGAAGCGGAACCAGAAAGTACATAGTCAAAAGTACTGACTACTGGATTGCCATCAGCATCTTTGCCACTTGCTGTAGCTGTGATGGTACCCTTGCCGCCAAAGCAGGCAATTTGAGTTACTACACAATTAATTGCAGGAGTGAAACCATCTTTTACGATGGTGGTACAACGCGCAATACAGTCGTTTTTGTCTTTGACTGTAATGACGTAAGTCCCTGTACCCACCGTAGCTTCATAAGGAATGGATTGCACGGACTCGGCAATGTCGTTGTTCCCGCCGGCAATTTGATCCACACTTACTTTATAAGGCCCACCCACATCGCTGGTCACACCCGTTACCCTGATTTTGCCCTCGGACAAACCTTTGCAGGAGGTGTTCACACTGGCACAGGTGATGGAAACGGGATTGGGTTGGGTGATCGTAACCATTTTTTGGGTTGAACAACCGTTAGCATCCGTCACCGTAATGGTGTAATCGCCAGGCGCTAAGTTATTATAGGTTACTGCAGCACCATTACTGGGTTTATTGGTCTGCCCCGTTACACTAATGGTATAATTGGCCGTTCCAGAAGTTGGATCGACCACAATGGTTCCATTGTTTGCTCCGTTACACACGACGTTGGTGGGCGTGACGGTAAAATCTACGCCGGGAGCAGCCACAACCGTACAAGTAGTCGTTTTGCTACATTTGCCGTTAGGGCCATAGGTTACCGTTACCGTATAATTACCAGGCAACAAATTGCTGAGTGTGGCATTGGTATTGCCACCGCCCCAGTTGTAAGTAACGGTACCGGGATTTCCTCCTACAGCTACCGTTACCGAACCATCGGCAGAACCACCAGGACAATCAGGATCGGATGAACAGCTGAGGGTAGCGGTAGCTGAAGCAATGGTGACACTTGCTTTGCAATATCCGCAAGTTGCATCATTACTAGGAATAACACTATTGGCGAGCGGCTTGTAGACCACTGCAACGGTATAACTTCCCGCTGGCAAGCCGCTGATGGTATTGGCACCACTTACTGCTGCTTGACTTACGGTCCATGCTCCGCCGTTGCCTACGCGAATTTCGTAGTCGCTGGCCACTGTTCCTGGTGCAGGGGTAAAATTCACAAAAACTTTTCCATCCGAACTCGTTTCGCAGGCTGCTTCGGTTCCGGTAACGTTCCAGTCAAAAGAACGGTAAGTAACGCAGGCTTTAAGTGAACCGGTTACACTGGTGATGGCTTGTAAGTTTCCGCTGCTAATGGTCAGTGATGTGAACCCATCCGCCAATCCTTCAAAACACACATTTCCGCTACAAGTAGCCGCAAATAAATCTGTGTAATTTCCTCCAAACTCCACAGTAGAAGTTTGAGGGACAAAAGTTCCACTTTGTTCTTGACCTGGAGCCAGAGAGATTAACCCTGTAAATACGTTAGGCGTAAGCGGGGTGAAAGCAATATTGTTCACCCAAGTTTTGATGCAACCTTCTAGCCTTACACGGGTATTTTGAGTGCCTGAACCGATATTTTTTACGGTCCAAGTGCCCTCAAGCCCCTGAGTCACTAAAATCTTATCAAAGCCAACGGCATTGCAAGCCGGTTTGGGAATACAGTAGTTTTTTTGATCCAGGAGCAGCCAGTTTGAGCTGCCAGTATTGTTGCATAAGGGACCATTGGTGAAATCGCACTCTTCAACGGTTCGAGCGCAATTGGTTGTCCAATCGGTCTTCTCTCTGATGTCAATTGGAGTGACCGTGCAACTTTGAGTTGATCCAATTTGAGGCATAGCTAGCGCAATAAGCAGCCAGATCCCCAATTGGAGGTAGGTGTAAAATTTTTTCATAAAGTGATTATGATGTGTTCAGTACTAGAAATAAAAAATTATAAATCAAGTATTATTCATAGATATACTTGAGGCAAACCTTCACTTTTAAATTTGAAGAAATCTTGGATTTGGCATCCTGGTAATTGACCAATCCATCTACAATCAAAGGAATAGCTACATTCCCCGACCCAACTAATGCATTCAGATTGGAAGTGATGATTTCATTAACCTGCTTGATTGCTTCAAATTTTTCTTGAAAACTACTTGCTTGTATAGAGGTCTCCCTAATTTTCTTGCGGTAATTTTTGCTGATGGTGCCGATCGTATGCGCTTGGCCGGGAAGTTGGCTGCGCAAATTGATGTTGAGTAGCAGTTGATATTCACTATCGGTTACTTCATTTTCCCCAACTTCACCCATCATGGTACAGTCAGTGGTCACCTCAACTTTGGTCAAAGTACCCAAGTTAGGATCGAATTTGGGAAGCTCCAGCTGAACGGTTTCATTGTTGACCTTAATCATTGTTTCATTACAAACTTCACTTGTTTGAAATGATGCAATTGATTGTCTACGTTGAGCTTTTGCAGGTAAATGATTAGTAGATAAGGTGTTGGGAGAGGTAGATGTAAGAAAGAAAATGGCAAAGATTGGAAGCAAATACTTCAACCCCTTGCTTGGATTTCTCTTTCGGCACATCACGGTTAGATTTAGGCAATAGTCTAACCATTCGCTTCCATGAAGGAGCGAGCCGTTGGTTGTTTTCATGAGAAAAGATTTGTTAGTTAACTGATTACCAAATTTTTACTTAAAAAATAACTACAATAGCTATTATGAAGGGCTGCCTTCATACAGTTATATCTTTTTACCCATAAAAAGCCATAGGCTTTAAAGAGAAATTGTCTTGTTGATTACAGCATTCCAAGTAGAAAACACAATACTTTGAAATAATAAACTATGCTAAAGAAGTTACAACACTTCAATAGAAAAAAAATATTGATAACACACCATGTAAATACTAGTGCATAAATCAATCAATGCCAATCAATGTTTTACAGTGTAGATTTAAATTGTAATCAAGGTGTTCATCAAGATAGATAGGGGGAAATTTGTACAAAGGGAGAAAAAAATATTAAACAATGTACTTCGTCTCAATATTCCACACAACAAAGGTAGAAACAATTTTTTAAAAATAAAGCACAAATATAAAAAAAAGTCAAGATTTAGAAATTGACTGCTATTAAAAATCCGTCCCTAACTCGGGTTAACTTGTAGAAATAGACAAAAGACAGAAAATTGTTGGTTCTCAATTGTTTTCCAAAAAATCCAAATCTTTCCCATAGGTCTCTTCCATGAACCAGGCTGCCCAAATGGCCAGTCCAAAAAGAATCGCTCCGGTGATCCAGGCTCCGGTCAGGTAATCGCCGGAGCTGGTGCGCAAGGATTTGAACAACCAAAGGATCAATGGAAGAGATCCTCTTACCATATTGGGTATACTGATGGCCGCCGAAGCCCGCAAATTGGTACCAAACTGCTCTACGCCCATGGTGATGTACACTACATTGAAACCAGCTCCAAAACCCATTCCTGCGCAAATCAGGTAAAAGGTGTTGGCTGTGCCGCCATTTTGTAAAAAATACAACACACAAAACACGATGGCGATGCTCACAAAGATGAAAAAGGTCTTTTTGCGGCTTTTCAGGTATTCGCTCAGCCATCCCACCGAAAAATCGCCAAAGGCCACAGCGGTGTATAGAAACAGAATGGCTTTGGCAGGATCGATGTCTTTGATGCCCATGGCCTGCCCAAATTGGTCGGAGAAAGTAACCAGAATCCCGATGATGTACCAAACGGGCAAGCCGATCAGTACGCATTGCAGGTATTTAAGGAAGCGCTGCCGATTGGTGAAAAACATCAGGAAGTTGCCCCGTTGGACGGAACTTTGCTTGATTTGGGCAAACAGATGGCTTTCGCTTACGCTTACCCGCATGATCAGTAAGCCAATGCCCAATACACCACCAATGAAATAGCATGTCCGCCAATCAAAAAAACGACTGAGTATAAAGGCAAACACTACACCGAAAATGCCAAATCCAGCGATGAATCCGGTGGCTACGCTGCGTTTTTCTTTGGGCAAAAGTTCGCTTACCAACGTCACTCCAGCGCCCAATTCACCCGCTAAACCAATGCCCGCTATGAAACGCAAAATCGCGTATTGATTGACATTCACCACCATACCATTGAGGATATTGGCGATGGAATACATCAAAATCGACCCGAACAACACGCTCAAACGGCCTCGTTTGTCGCCGATGATGCCGAATAAAATGCCTCCCAACAACAAACCAATCATTTGCACGCTGATCAGGTATTCGCCTTGAGATAGGATTTCGGCGGGGCTCAAGCCCAGGTCGGTCAAACTGGGTTTGCGGATAATGGCAAACAGTAACAAGTCGTATACATCTACAAAGAAGCCCAATGCGCTAACCACAACGGCAAGCTGGAAAAGGCTGGTGGAATTTTTGCTCATCTGACGAGGATAATGTATATTTTTAGGCAATCCATGAGATTAAGTGGTTGAATCACTTAACACACATCGCAAGCACAAATAAAAATAAAATTATGTTCATGTACCGTACCTACCTCCAGATGTTTTTCATTCTTTGTTGCAGTTTGACTTTTGGTCAGACCTCTTTTGCGCAAGGCAAGCCTGTCAAAACCGAAAATGGCCTAATTGCTGGTCTCCAAAAAGGAAGCGTGCGCTCCTTTCTGGGTGTTCCCTTTGCTGCACCACCCATTGGCGATCTGCGCTGGAAAGCACCGCAGCCTGTGCAAAATTGGCAAGGCATTAAAGCTTGCACTACCTTTCCGGCCAGTGCCATGCAGGCCGACCCAGTACCCTTCATGATGTGGACAGAGGAATTTATTGCGCCACCCAAGCCGCTTAGTGAAGATTGTTTATACCTCAATGTCTGGACTTCGGCCAAATCCAGCAAAGAAAAACGCCCGGTTTTCGTGTGGATTCACGGGGGCGGCTTTACTTCCGGGGCCAGCACCTGCGCGGTGTACGACGGAGATGCCATGGCGCAAAAAGGCCTGGTTTTCGTCAGCATCAATTACCGTTTGGGCGCTTTTGGATTTTTGGCACACCCCGAGTTGAGCAAAGAATCGGGACACAGTGCTTCTGGCAACTACGCTTTACAGGATCAAATTGCAGCATTGCAGTGGATCAAAAAGAACATCACCGCATTTGGTGGCGACCCCAACAACGTCACCATTGCTGGGCAATCGGCGGGGTCTTTTGCCGTCAATGCCCTGATTGCTTCGCCTTTGGCTAAAGGCTTGTTTCATCGGGCAATTCCCCAAAGTGGCGGCTTGTTCAATCCTGGACGGATCAAGAGTTTGCCCGACGCTGAAAAGACAGGGCAACTGTTTATGAAAAATGCAGGCGTGAGTAACCTGGCAGAGTTACGCCAAAAATCAGCAGAAGAGGTACTCAAAATTGCAGCTACCATTCCTTGGGGAAGTTTTGGTCCAGTGAGTGATGAATACGTGTTGCCTACCGATTTGTACAATTATTTCAAGCGGCAAAAACAAAACCAGATTCCCATCCTGACGGGTTGGGTAACCGGGGATGGAAATCTCGCAGCAGGGCAAAATACCACCGCGCAGCAATTCAAAGACAACAGCAAGAAAGTCTATGGCGACAAGCTGGATGCTTTTTTGGCCTTGTTTCCGGCCAATTCCGATGCAGAGGCTGGTAGGTCAGCACTCAAGCAAGGGCTGATTTCTTTTGCTGTACTTAGCTCGCACGTGATGGCCACAACCAACAGCATGCCCTCCTTTTTGTATCAGTTCAGCCATGTGCCAGTAGACAAGCCCGATTTCCCCAATTATGGAGCTTTCCATACTTCTGAAGTGCCTTTTGCACTGCATACGCTCCATTTGTGGAAACGTCCGTGGCGAAAAGCGGATTACGATATGGAAAAAATCATGACGCAATACTGGGTGAATTTTGCCAAAAACGGAGATCCAAACGGGCCAGGACTTCCGGTTTGGAAGGCGTATGAATCCAAGACCAGAACCATTATGGAACTGGGAGATCCAGTAGTTCCAAAACCAGGTTTGTTTCAGCAGGAAATCAATTTTATGGAAGCATTGGTGCATTGAATTTAAGTCATCAAGACATTTTTTTAATAAAAACCGGAACAAAGTGCGCTTTACAAACACCTGTATTTGTAAAGCGCACAGTTTTTTTATGCTGTGTCAAAAAACACCGCGGAATCCCGATGCCGTAAGTAAGTAGGGGTTTTAACTTTTGAATCCTATGAAAAGCCTGAAAGAAGCAAACTTTTGCTTGGTTGTCTTTGCCTCAATTCTGTTTAGCCTGAACAGCTGCCAAAAAACCGATGACGTAACTCCAGTTGCAAACGTGACTGGTAAAAGTTCAGCTCAGTTTAATCCAGAACTCACCTATGGAACCCTCACCGATCAGGATGGAAATGTATACAAGACCATCAAAATTGGTACCCAAACCTGGATGGCAGAAAACCTTCGTGCCGTACATTACCGCAATGGCGACCCTATTCCCAATGTCAAAGGTGACGCAGAATGGCTAAAAGTGACAACTGGTGCCTATTGTACCTACAAAAACTCCAATGACAAAGACAGTATCGCCACTTTTGGCCGGTTTTACAATTGGTACGTAGTTGGAGACAGCCGCAAAATATGTCCCTTGGGCTGGCACGTACCTACCCAAACTGAAGCGCAAACACTGATGACGTTTTTGGGTGGTAGCGAAGCCGGAAAGAAATTGAAAGAATCGGGCACTGGCCACTGGGCCAACAATACCGGAGGTAGCAACAGCAGTGGATTTACGGGCTTGCCTACTGGTTTGCGCAGTGGAGAAGACGCCAGCTATTTTAACCTGGGAGGCCTTACCGAATGGTGGCTGATCACGGAGAAGGATGCCAATAAAGCCTGGTACCGCGATTTGGGGAATTACGATTATTCCTTCGAGTTTTATGGAAGCAAGAATTTTGGTTTTTGTGTTCGCTGCATGCAAGATTAGAGCTTGTTCGGGATTCTGATCAGAATCCCGAACAAGCTCTTAACCATTTTCGAAGTCTATTTTTTTGTAAACGTCCTTAAGATTCAATTCAATCCCCATTGAACGGATGTTTACCATTTGATCCAGGCCAGAAACAGTCGTTTTTTGCCAGGTATTCAATGCAATACGATACCAAATTTCAGCATGAGCCTGATTTTGATCAATCAGCACATATTCTTTAAAGCTTTCTAAATTTTGATACAGTATAAACTTTTCTCCCCGGTCATATCGCAGAGTGCTTTTAGACAAAACCTCAACGATGACCATTGGATTTGTGATCAAGTCTTTTCGGTTTTTCCAATATTGTGGTTCATCAAATATGACCAAAGCATCTGGATAAACAGCTATGTTTTCTTGTTCAATGTATATCTTTTGATCACTGTTTAATACGTTGAAATTTAAGTTTTGGAGGTCAATCAATTGGTCAATCAAACTGATGACATTGGTTGCAATTTTATTGTGATTATAAGTACCCCCTGACATTAGGATTATTTTGCCATTAAAAAATTCGTGTTTCTGAACAGCCTGCAATTCTTTTTCAAGGTACTGTTCCAAACTATAGGTTCTTTTCCCCCCTTTGACGTTTTTGGGTTGGTCATCAATGGTGATCATCTGCAACAATTTTTCCAAAAATAAAGAATAATCAGGAGATTGTAAAGTCTAATGAACAGATAAGCAACGCAGAAAAATTAACTTTCCGATTTTGGGTTTTGAATAGGAAGTCGAACGGTTCATTTCAAGTGAGCTTCCTATTCAAAAGCCTCTAAAAAAATCGGGAAGTAATTTTTTGCGTCAGACTAAGTACCCATTTGCTATGGTCGCTCTGCTTTCAATACAAGCCAATATCTCGGACTCTTCATGGGCGATTTGCAGTAAAGTCCGCTCAGGCCCAGCCAATTGCGTAAAAAGGCGTTGCACCAACCCAATCTTTTCCTCATCCAAACCTTGAAACGGCTCATCCAGAATCAAGACAGGTGGATTGTGCGCCAATGCCCGCGCAATCATCACCAGTTTTTTCTCTCCCGCAGAAAGCTGCCCCAGATTCAATTCACGGAAAGGGCTAAGTCCCAATGCCAACAACAATGCCTCAATGTGCTCTTGCTCGGCGGGTTGGATGCGGCGCACCAAAACCTGCGTACCACTCAATCCAGAGCGAATCACCTCGATCACTTTAGCGCTTTGCGGCCAGAAGTTTTGAATTTCGGGCGAAACAAAACCGATCCGTGCCTTGATCTGCCAGATGCTTTCGCCAGAACCCCGTTTTTTGTCAAAAACCACCAAATCCTGCGCGTAGGCATTGGGGTTGTCGGCATACATCAGGCTGGTCAGGGTGGTTTTGCCAGAACCATTGGGGCCTTGCAGCAACCATTTTTCGCCTTTGCGTATGCACCAATTGACATCGCTCAAGAGGACTTTTTCTCCTGCGCGAATCTGGGCATTGCGGATGTCAAAAACGCGCTCGAAGTTGGCCACAGGCGCTGAAAAATCAGGGAGCGTTGCCCCAACTGTTGATCCGCTGCGCGAAGCAAACGGCTGCAAATCAATGCGCAGGACATCTTCTGCGGATTCAAAATGGGGCTTGACGGTCAGTACCACCAAACAACAGCCCCGGCTTGTATGAAAATGGCGCAAAAAATCGGATAACTCACTTGCTGATTGCGCATCCAGCCCCGTAAATGGATTGTCTAAGATGTAAACCAGGGCAGGTTTGAGCAGGGTTTTGGCAATCAGTACTTTTCGGGTTTCGCCACTCGATAGTTCGATCATTTCCTGATTCAAGAGTTTGGATGGCAAAATCCGTTGCGCAAAATCAGCAGTTTCTGGATCGGCTTGCTGCAGTTTCAAAAAATCGATGACTTTGATGGATTCTACCCTTGCCCCGCTTTGGTAGCGCTCTTGGTAATACGAACTGGCGTATTGAAAAACCGAGCCATCGGCAGTGAAATCGGTGTAGGAGATTTCGGTCAGGCTCAGGTTACGGGTTACATTGTCTTTGTTGAATACCTTTCCGCAGAGTACCCGAGCCAGGTAGGATTTGCCGCAGCCATTGGGGCCAGTGATTTCGTAAAGGTGCTGGGGGAGAAAGTCGAGGCTGAGGAAATTTTCCCCTACATTTAAGTTTTTCAGTGCAATGAGCGGCATTCGTTTGGTTTGTTTGAAAGCTTTCAGGGAAATAATCCTGCTTCAATCAAGTCTACTCGCTCTAAAATTCTATTGATTTCATTCAATTTGAGTATTTTGATTGTGGCCGTTGCAATTTCGGTTTTTGGATTGATTTCTCCTTGAATTGATACTTCAAAATGATCATCCCAGGTGTCTCTTCTGGGATTGAAAAAGCGAATCAGCTCATTTTCGTTCTCTAGAATCGTAGCAATATCACTGCCTTTTGCATTGTTACAGGTAGGGCAAGTATGTGCCAGATTCTCCAATTCTGTTTTTCCACCGTGTTTTCTACTAATGATGTGGTCTGACTGATAGCGAATAAAAGAATCCACTTCTGGCCTACGGCAGTATTCACATCGATAATTAGCCCTAATCGCAACCTGTCGTCTTAAAATGTCCGGAATCTTTTTACTCATGCGCTAGCTTTTGAAAGCAGCAGCCGAGCCCGTGATTTTGCCAAGCGTACAATGTGTTCATAAATGAGGTAATGATCCAATTCCGCTTGTTCTTCTTCCAAAAGCCCCTCATCGGCTTTTTTTTCGAGTAAATCTTCTACTCGATCCTGCAAATTGTCTGGAGCATGAAACGCAAGAACCTTCACAGGATCTAAGGCTGCCATGAAATCGGCTAAACTATCATAGGCACTGTTGACACTGATCATACTTAAAGTATTTGTACAAATATAATCTAAATGGCTTGAGTAATCAACACTAATTGTCTTTTCTTGATCAATTGCCAATGTTTTATTGGCTTGTCAAAATCATTAATCCTTGTAAAAGTGCCAAATTTATCTGAAAATTGGCGTATCATGTGTATTAAAACAACCCAGATTTGATTCTACCAAAGTCTATCCAGGAAGTAAACGACGCGGCGAAAATAGAAGAAGTAGTTGGCGATTTTGTGAACCTCAAGCGGCGCGGGGCAAACTATACCGGGCTATGCCCTTTTCACAACGAAAAATCGCCTTCGTTCAACGTCAATCCGGCACGCAATATCTTCAAGTGTTTTGGTTGCGGCAAAGCGGGTGATCCAATCACTTTTGTGATGGAGCACGAGCAGCTCTCGTACCCGGAAGCAGTGAAATACCTGGCCAGAAAGTACCGCATTGAACTGGAGGAAACGGAATCTTCAGACCAACAGCGCCAGGAACAACAGGCCATCGATAGCTTGTACCTGGTCAATCAATTTGCCCAGGAATTTTTTCAGACTCAACTTTTCGATACCGACAAAGGCCGCAATATCGGCCTTTCATACTTCAAACAGCGCGGATTTCGGGAAGAAACCATCCAAAAATTTGGATTGGGCTTTGCTCAAAACGATATGGACGCCCTCCTGCGGGCAGGCAAATTGCGCGGCTACAACGCTGAGTTACTGAAAAAACTGGGCCTGGTGACCCAATACGAGCGCGATTTTTTCCGCGATCGGGTCATGTTTTCCATCCACAACCTGACGGGTAAGACCATCGCGTTTGCCGGGCGGATTATGGCCAAAGACCCCAAGCAGCCCAAGTACATCAACTCGCCGGAAACGGAAATTTACTACAAGAGCAAAGTCTTGTACGGCATCTTTTTTGCCAAAAAAGCCATCCGCCAATTCGATGAATGTTTGTTAGTAGAAGGTTATACCGACGTAATTTCTTTGCACCAGGCCGGGATCGAAAACGTGGTTGCGTCTTCCGGCACATCCCTGACTCCTGATCAAATCCGGCTGATCAAACGCTTTACCAACAACATCAAAATCATTTACGATGGAGATGCAGCGGGCATCAAAGCGGCCTTGCGTGGATTGGATTTGGCCTTGGCCGAAGACATGAACGTGCGCCTGGTGCTGCTGCCCGATGGAGAAGACCCCGACTCGTACATCCAAAAGGTTGGTTCCGAAGCTTTCCTGGCTTACCTTAAAGACAAGGGCAAAGACATCGTACAGTTTGAAACCGAACTCTTGCTCAAGGAGGCTGGCGATGACCCTACGCGGCGGGCATCGGTATTGGGACAAATTGCGAATACCATTTCCAAAATCAAAAACCCCTTGCGCCGCGACGAATACGTCAAGGTTACGCGCCAGGTGCTGGGGGTGGATGAAGGGCGCATGATTTTTGAAGTCAACAAACTTTTGCGCCGAGATCTGGAAAAATACCAGGCTTTGGATGGTGTTTCCCTTCCTGAAAAAGATGCTTCGTACGCCAATGAAGAGCTGCGAAATACCGCAGCTCAGGTCATGCCGGAACCGGAACTTAGCGTTGGCGACGAATTCCAGGAAAAGGACATTGCCCGCATCCTCATCAGTGCGGGTGGAGCCTGGTTTGATCAAAAACACAATACTACCGTAGCCCAATACGTATGGATCAACATTGAGGATGTGATCGATTATTTTGACAGCAGCTTGTACAAAAGGGTAGTAGTGGATGTCATCCAGAGGGTCAACCTGGGGGAAGACATATCAGTGCCTTACTTCATCAACCACAGCGACCCTGAGGTGCGCCAATTGGCAGCCACAGTACTGACAAGCCCATACGAATTCAGCGAAAACTGGGAGAAAAAACACGAGGTATTCCTCAATCAGCGCAAACCAGAGGAGAATTTCAACAAAGACGCTGAGCTGGCCGTAAAGCGCTTGAAATTGCGCAAACTCGGCCGCATCATCGCTGAAAACCACGCCAAAATGAAGGCCATCGACCCTCAGGACACGGATCGCCTGTTTTCTTTGATCAAGTTGGATCAAAAATTGAAAGTAATGCGCAATCAATTGGCGGGGGAGTTGGGGACGGTGGTGGTGAAGTGACAACGGTTCATCACAAAGCCTGACCAAAAGTGAGCAAATTGTGATCAGGGTCAAGCAAGGAAAATTCCTTTTGTTGCCAAGGTTTGCTTTGCAGATGTCCGGCTGTGGGGATGCCAACATTTTTGTCCAACGCCAATTGGTACCACTCGTCGATGTTATCTGTACGGATGTATACTTGCCCATAGTTTTCCTTTGGGTCAAGTGCTTTAAACTCAAAAAAATGGATTTGAATGCTGTCTTTCTGTACCATCAGGTAACCATCGAAATCTGCACTACCGAATTCCTTGAAGCCGAGTTTGTTCAGGTAGAAGTCTCTGGTTATGGGCTTATTGCGCATAGGCAGCTTAGGGCTGATGTTGGTAAGCATGGTTGACTTATTTATTTTGTTTGATCAAGGCTAAAGATACTATTTTTTATTTTTATTTGCTTGTTTTTGTACAACCCTATGCTCAAATGTTTGACAAAAATGAACCTGCATTCAAAAATCTTTCTCTTCGTCATACTTTACCAAAAAGGTCAATACCTCCACTTCCTTGATCACTTCTTTGCCTTCAACCACAACCTGTGGGTACTGCAAGTGATTGGGGGTAAAAACGAGGTAAACAGCTTGTTTTAAGCCCAAACTTGTAGCATAATGCGCCAATTGTTCCTTTCCTTTCAAAAATTTATTGGGCGAATAATATTTTTTGGTTTCTATCAAAAATTCCTGATTGCGAATGTTCAGAATCAAATCACTTTTGCCTAATCCAGTATTCGCTTCGCGGTAACTTTTGCCTTCTGCTTCTGCCACAAAAGCGGCAATAAAGGTTTCGAAACTGTAAATCAGACCCGCTTCTTTGATGGAGGTGTATTGTCCAGATGCGTCTTTTTCTCGAAATACTCCAAAACCTCGACGTTTTGCATACTGCTTGTAGGCATCGATCAGTTTTTCGATATTCAAGCTGCCGTCAGCTGTAAAAAATTCGGGTGCGTACAGATTTCCGCTGATGCGTCCTTTTTCACCATTGGTATAAGGGTAAAGCGCGTTGTACAAGCGTTTTTTGTAATAGGGTACCCAAAACTCGACCAGGCCATCGGCACTATTGCGGATCAAACCGTTGGTATGCAAGACCTTGATGGCTTCCCGATCAATCTTGAATGGAATATCTTGTTCGGTAAACAATAAAGTCTCTAAAAAATCACGGTGTTCTTTAGCGTGCCGAAGGATGTTGGCAAAATTTTTATCAATTGCCTCGTTGAGGTACCAATTTTCTACTTCCAGGTAATCGGCATATGCAATGGTTGTTTTTTGGGGGAAGCGTTGTACCAATTGATAGGCAAATCCATTTACCAAACCAGGTTGATTGGCGGTAGTTTCGCTGATTTTTTCAACAACCTTGCGTTCAAAAAATTGCTGGGTTTCTGCTTCATGCTGAGCGAGCAATGCACAGGTTTCTTCATCTGTAAAATAAGGAATATTCAAGGTTTCAGCGATGTTGAATGGACTGGCATTGTCTTCGGCTAGCCCTACAATATTGCTTACTCCAACCAGAATGGTACTTTTCAGGGCATTTCGTTCGCGGAAGTGATACAGGTTGCGAATGGTATGTAAAAACTGCCCGAACAAAGCAGGGTTTAAGCCTTCTACTTCGTCACAGATCAGTACGATTTTACGTTCCTCAATGGAAGAAAAAAAATTGGAAAAACTGGCAAAGGTCTCCAATTCAGGCATTTGTATCCCAACCTGGGCAAACTCCTGTTGAAATCGCTTGAACAAATCATCGAGGGTGCAGTTCTGGAAATTCTCCAGATTGAGGTGCATTACCGTATACCCTTCAAGTTCCAACTGCGCCTTGAGGAGTAAAAAGTAGGTGCTTTTGCCAGTTTGACGAGGTGCCCAAATGGTGAAATACCGTTCGTCATGTACAAAATTCAAACCTTGTTGAATCAAACGCTCCCGCAACAAGGTATAGTGCTTGTTGGGATTGTTTGGCCCAGAGGTGTTGAATTGACGCATGATCGATGTAGTTTAGTAACGCAGAAAAATTAACTTCCCGATTTTGGGTTTTGAATAGGAAGTCGAACGGTTCATTTCAAGTGGGCTTCCTATTCAAAAGCCCTTCAAAAAAATCGGGAAATAATTTTTTGCGTCAAACTTGAATACAAAGATAGGAGATTCCTTTGACAGACCAGCATCCAATCTTTGCTATCCAGCCCATTGTTTTTACCTTCACCTAAAACTATAAACATGCAAACAAAAACACTATTGCTGCTGCTTTGGGTATGCCTTACCCAAAGCCTGCTGGCCCAAGTTGACGCCAGTGAATACCCTCCGCAAGTCACTTTTACTACCCAGCAGGATCATGACAACATGAAACAACAGCTGGGCATCACCAAACTTAGGCCCGGCTACAGTGGCAACGAAACGGATCCTAACCACGCCAATTATGATGAAGCATTGGCCGACCCCTGCCCCAAATTGCCTGATGCATTAACCACCCAAAATGGCAAAAAAGTAACGACAGCAGAACAATGGTGGAACCAGCGCAGGCCGGAACTCCTTGAAGCGTTTGAAAAGGAAGTGTATGGCCGCATTCCGAAAAATGTACCCAAAGTAACCTGGGTAGTTAAAGTCACCGATCGGGAATTCGTAGGCCGCACGCCAGTGATTGCCAAACAAATCATCGGTACAGCAGACAACACTGCCTATCCCCTGATCAGCGTGAACATCAACATGATCCTCGTAGTACCAACCAATGTCAAAGGCCCAGTACCTGTATTGATGATGTATGGACGCCCCGCTTTTCCTGCACCTGCTCAACCGTCGCCTGATGACATGGAAAAAATCAACACCACTTTCAAAGAAATGATGATCAATACGAACCCGGAGATGAAAGCCATTTTTGAAAAATACCCGGCCTATCAGCCCATTACCAGATTACCAGCTCCCAACTTTTTTGCGCCACCACCTGCGGGCGATCTGCCTTCCACCGAACAGTTGCTCGCCGCGGGTTGGGGCTATGTGACCATCGATCCGGCCAGCATTCAGGCCGACAATGGTGCCGGATTGACCAGAGGCATCATTGGATTGGTCAATAAAGGGCAGCCGCGCAAACCCGAAGACTGGGGTGCCTTGCGGGCCTGGGCCTGGGGGGCAGCTCGTGGACTCGATTATCTGGAAACCGACCCTTTGGTTGATGCCAAAAAGGTAGGCATTGAGGGCGTGTCTCGTTACGGAAAAGCTGCCTTGGTAGCTCAGGCTTTTGAAACGCGTTTTGCTTTGGGGTTGATTGGTTCTTCGGGCAAAGGGGGCGCGACCTTGCACCGCCGCTTTTTTGGGGAATCCGTTGAAAACCTGACTGGCAGCGGCGAATACCACTGGATGGCCGGAAATTACCTGAAGTACAGCGCGGAAGAATCTCCTTTTGGCAAAAAAACAGGCTGCGATTTGTCGGTTGATTCGCATGAGTTGATCGCGCTTTGTGCCCCGCGACTAACCTTTATCAGTTACGGTATCCCCGAAAAAGGAGACTCGCGCTGGCTTGATCAAAAAGGCAGTTACCTGGCTACCATTGCTGCTGGAGCTGTATTCAAACTCTTGGGTGCAAAAGATTTGGGCGTTTCAAATGACTACACCACTGAAAAAATGCCACCGATGTTGACCGATATGTTGAACGGGGAATTGGCCTGGCGGCAGCACGATGGTGGCCACACTGATGCCCCCAATTTTAAATACTTTATCCCCTGGGCGACGAAGTTTTTGAAATACGAGCGGAAGGATGGTCAATAGGGGCTGATACGTTTACAGCAATTGGCCTATAAACTGATTGCTGTAATTTTTTTTGCAATCATAGCCTGCCGTTTAGTTTTACTTGCCTGAAAATTGCAGATACATTAAAGCTACAGCAGCAACCGTCATTATGATCAATGCCAAAAACCCAAGAATATTAGTGGTTCTTCCGTTCACGTTTTTCCCCATTATTTTTTTGTTGTTTGAAATGTGCAGGATGATTGCAATCAGGACAGGAGCAGTTAGTCCATAAAGGATGGCGGTATAAATTAAAGACTGAATTGGAGTAATGCCTACATAATTTAATGATAACCCAAGTATCAATGAAATAGCAATGATGACATAAAATGCTTTTGCTTCATGAAATTTCTTGTCAAGCCCTTGTTCCCAGCCAAAAGTTTCGGTAATGATGTAAGAAATTGAACCACTCAACACTGGAATGGCAATCAGCCCTGTTCCGATCACTCCAATGGCAAAAAGGAGATAAGCCAGGTTTCCAGCCAATGGTTTTAAGGCCATAGCCGCTTGCTCAACGGTATCAATTTGATGAACACCTGCTTTAAATAAAACAGTGCCTGTGGTCAAAATGATGAAATACATCACAAAACCAGAAACGGTCATTCCAAAATCTACATCCTGATTTATTTCATGGATGATTTTTTTGTTTACGATCAAATGTTTCCTTTTGTTTTTCATTTCTTCCACCTCTACCGATGCTTGCCAAAAGAAAAGATACGGTGAAATGGTGGTACCCAGGATGCCTACTATGATGGCAATAAAGTTCTTATCGAATTTTAGGGTTGGAATAAATGTCGCTTTAAGAATTTCAGCAAGATCTTGTTTGTACAAAAAGGGGACAACAAAATAAACCAACATAACGATGCACAAATACTTTAAAACCGATGCAATTCTTTGATAGGGTAAATAAATGATTAGGCCCAACAAAATAATTGTAAAAATTACACTAAAATAATTCGCATCAATGGAAGGGAATAGCAGATTTCCTACCGCCCCCATGCCTGCAATGTCCGCACCAATATTCAATACAATGGCAGGAAAGCTAAACAACAGCATCAGGTACAAAATAGGTTTGGGATAGTGTTTTTTAAGGGTTCCTGTCAAACCTTGTGAGGTGACCAATCCAATTCTTGCGCACATCTGCTGAATTGAAGCCATCAGCGGAAAAGCGATGATGGCAGTCCATAAGGTTGCAAGTCCAAATGCAGCTCCTGCCTGAGAATAAGTTGCAATGCCAGATGGATCATCGTCACTTGCACCGGTTACAAGCCCTGGTCCCAGCTTTTTCCAGCTACTCAGCAGCTTAGACAATACTGTTTTCTTTTTTATCATTTTTTAAAGTTAGAACCTATTGGTTGTTTAAAACAAGCTACTCAATTGATTTTTTTATATACTTAATGATTTTGCTATACAATAATTTTTCATCTACCGGTTTGGATATGTAATCATCCATTCCAACGGCTCTACATTTTTCAACATCAACTGTGGTGACATCAGCGGTAAGGGCAATGATCGGGATTTGAGCATTCATGTTGCTGCGAATATGCTCTGTGGCTTCAAAGCCATTCAGTTCAGGCATTTGCAGATCCATCAGAATAATATCATAGTTGTTTTCTTGCAGCTTTTCGATGGCAATTTTTCCATTGTCTGCAATATCTACATAAAAGCCAAAATCATTTAAAATTATCTTTATTAAAAGTTGATTCAATGTCATGTCCTCTGCAACCAATATCCTGATGTTTTCAATTTTCTCATCTAATTCTACTCCTTTATCAGTTCCTGGTATTTCTGCAATGGCTTTCTTAAAATTCAAAATGAAGCCAAAAGTTGACCCTTTTCCTGGTTTGCTATTTACAAAGAGGGTTCCACCTTGCAGCTCTATTAATTGCTTAACGATAGACAACCCTAAGCCTGTTCCTCCATAAAATCTGGAGGTTTCGTTGGTTGCTTGTTGAAAGTCGCCAAAAATATGCTCTAGTTTATTTTCAGGAATTCCGATCCCTGTATCAGTTACAGAAAATTCTATGGTTACATTGTCTGCCTCTTCTTTGAGCATGCGAACACTTACGGTTATTTTTCCTTGATCGGTAAACTTTACGGCATTGCTCAATAGGTTTAAAATTATTTGACGCAAGCGTATCGAGTCGCCTAATAAAACTTCTGGAATAGCAGAATCATATTTTTCAATCAATTCTAGGTTTTTTTCCTGGATTTTGGGTTCAAATAAATGAAGTGCTGCAGAAATTGAAGTGGATAATGCAAATGGGGTTTGTTCAAAGGTCATTTTTCCTGCGTCCACTTTAGCAATATCAAGTATATCATTAATTAAAACGATCAAAGCATCTCCAGATACTTTAATGGCGTTTATATATTCTTTTTGTTTTATGCTTAAATCTGTTTTTAATACCACATTTGTAAATCCGATGATAGAATTCAAAGGTGTACGGATCTCATGGCTCATGGTTGACAAAAATTGCTGTTTTGCTTTTACTACCTCTTCTGCTGTTTTGGTTTTTTGTTCCGCAACGTCTTTTGCTTCTGTCAATTTATTTTTTGCTTTTACCTGAGCGGTTACATCATGCGCAATAGTAGTGACTCCCGAAATAGTTTCATCTGCTTCAAAATAAGGTTGGTAAACAATATTAAAATACCGATTTTTTACTTTGCCATTGTGATTTAACTTTGCCAGAATCTCATTTGCGTAAACAGGAATGCCTGTGGTATAAACTTTATCAAGCATAGCAGGGAATGGCTGAAATTCAAGTTCAGGTAAAAATTGCAATAAGGCTTTACCTTCCACATTCGTTCCTTTTCCCCAAAACTCTTTCATCAGATCGTTAGCAAGTGTAATCACCATATCTTTTCCCTTCATGATAGAAAAAGCAAATGGCGATTCCATGAGCATCATGTGAAAGCGTTTATTGCTTTCTTCTATTTTCCTCAATGCTTTTTGTTCTGCCGCGTGCTGCGCTTCTAATGCTTTTTTTACGCTCACCTTAGCGGTTACTTCGTAAGCAATAACTGTAACACCAGAAATGGTCTCATCTGCTTCCAGATAGGGTTGGTAAATAAAATTAAAATACACATCTTCCTGTTTTCCATTGCGCAAAACCGGAGCAAGAAGTTCATCTCCGTAAAAGGGAATGCCGGTGGTGTACACCTTTTCAAGCAAACCCGGAAATGCGGAATCTTTAAGTTCAGGTATCAACTCAAACAATGGCTTTCCTTCGACGTCCTGACCTTTGCCCCAAAATGTTTTAATGCTCTCATTGACAAGCGTAATCACCATGTTTTTACCTTTTAAAACGGCAAAACCAAAAGGCGATTTCATGAGGATCATGTTGTATCGCTTTTCGCTGTCTTCAATCTGCTTCAATGCCTTTTTCTCAAACTCAAGTTGGGTGATCAGTGCTTTATTTTCTGTGACATCCTCAATTCGTTGAATAATATACTTCACATTGTGCTGCTCATCCAGTAATGGCGAGTTAATCCCCTGCCAATATTTCACTTCAAACCCACCACCCTCCAATTCGGGTTTAGGAATATCGTATTTTACAACCGCTAATGTATCAGGTGTTTTATTTTTAAGCACCCGGTTAAAAGAATCGAGAACCTTACTTTTCCCGTTTGCGGTTTCATCATCAGGATTATCCGGAAATACCTCAAAAATGGCACACCCTACTATATTTTCTCTTACAGTCGATGTGGATTTTAAAAATGCGTCGGATGCAGCTACTATAGCAAAGTTGGTATCGATCACTACCAACAATTCTGAAGATTGCTCGAATATCTTTATATAGTAATTTGTATCCATGTGTTTTTAGATTTCAAACAAATGAAATTTTGATCTTGTCAAAAAGACTAAAATCCAACTTAGTTTTTATCCTTATCCACCGCCAAGATACTCTGCAATAGCACATTTGCACCATTGGCCATATCTTTTGGGGTTGAAAATTCTTTGGGTGAATGACTGATGCCACCAACGCTGGGAATAAAGATCATGGCTACTGGTGCAATTTTGGCTATTTCCTGCGAATCATGTCCGGCGCCACTCTGCATAAACTTGGTCGTAAAGCCCAGCTCTTTTGCAGAGGTGTTGATCGTTTGCTGCAAGGTTTTATTGGTCAATGCAGGCAGGGCAGCATTGGCCTGCCGCTCGAAACTGATTTTTGTTTTGGTTTCCCGAGCAATCGCTGCTGCTCGTTTCTCCATTTCCGTAAAGAGCATTTCAATTTTATCGCTGGATAAATCACGAATCTCTAGACCTAACTCTACTTTGCCAGGAATGACATTGTACGCACCCGGTTGTAGGGCCATTTTACCCACAGTGGCCACCTGATTTCCTTTTACACTGTTCGCCACTTCATTTACGGCAAGGATAAATTTGGACGCTGCCAACAGTGCATCCCGCCGCATGTTCATTGGGGTGGTGCCAGCATGGTTGGCAAAACCTTCTACGGTAACGATCCAGTGCACAATGCCCACAATACCTTCCACCACGCCAATTTGGATGGTTTCTTTTTCTAAAATTCCGCCTTGTTCGATGTGCAATTCAATCCAGGCACGGAGGTCTCCTTTTTTTCGGATGCAGGATTGAATATTGTCAGGGTTACCTCCAATGGCTCTGATGCCTTCGGCCATGGTTAACCCACTCTGGCTTTTTTGCTGTAGTCCTTCTGCCGTTAAATGTCCAGCCATGGCCATACTCCCTATCGTCCCGCCTTCTTCATTGGCAAAAATGATGACTTCCAAGGGGTGTTCTGTAATCACTTTTTGCTCATTGAATACCTCGATTACTTCCAATGCGCCGATGGAGCCCAAAGTACCATCGTAGTTTCCACCATCTGGAACCATGTCAATGTGCGAACCAAAGGCGATGGGTTTGAGTGCTGGGTTATTGCCTTTGCGTTTGCCAATGATGTTGCCTGCTGCATCAATAACTGGCTCAAGTCCGGCTTTTTTCATCTGTTCCATAAACCAGGCTCGCCCTTCGATATCCCCTTTGGTATAGGCCACCCTGTAACCACGCCCCTTATCGTCCACGCCAAATTTGGCCAATTCCATAATGCGATTGGCAATTCGTTGTTCGTTTACTTTTAGGTTGTTGCCGAAAAAAAAGCTTTTGCTATATGTGTCTGATCCTACCAAGGCACTCAAGCCCAAAGCAGTAAAAGAGGCGGTTCTTAAAAAGGTTCTTCTTTGCATGATTGAGCAGACATTGGTTAAATTATAAAGGCATTATTTTCGACAAGATTACCCCAACACCATCTTCACAAACTCCGACGTACTATCTGCCACCTTTGGATTGTGGGTCAGTGCCTTGATGTACGCACTCCCGATAATCGCCCCATTGGCATACTGGCAAGCCGTTGCAAAGGTTTCGTGGTTTGAAATCCCAAACCCGATCAGACACTTGTTTTTCAACTGCATGTCGTTGATGCGGTTGAAGTAGGCCAGTTGGGTATCGGTGATGTCGCTTTTGGCGCCCGTGATGGACGAACTCGACACTATGTAGATGAAACCATGCGTCAACTCATCGATTTTGCGAATGCGCTCAGGTTCGGTTTGGGGCGTGATCAAGAAGCTTACCGCCAGCCCCAGTGATTCCACGATGTCTTTGAAATACGTTTCGTACTCGAATAAGGGCAAATCCGGCAAAATCAATCCATCGACGCCCACTTCGGCTGCCTTCTCAAAAAAAGCGCGTTCGCCGTACTGCATCACCTGGTTGAAATAGCCCATCATGATCATGGGCATTTCGGTTTTTTTGCGCACTGCCGCCAGTTGTTCAAACAGCAGTGGCAAGGTCATGCCATTTTCCAGGGCAGCAGTGCCACTCTCCTGAATGGTGGGGCCGTCGGCGAGTGGGTCGGAGTAAGGCATGCCCACTTCCACCAAATCCACGCCGGCTTTTTCAAGGGAGAGAATGATTTCTTCAGTATCGTTCACTCCCGGGTAGCCCGCAGTGAAGTATATGTTGAGTACGTTTTTGTCCTTAGTTTGGAACAGTTTTTCTATGCGATTCATGGAAGCAAAATTTCTACCCAGCTTTCCAATACTCTACACCCATTTTCTCCATCTGGACTTACCTCCAAGTTGGACATTGGATATTGAGTATTGGATATTGGCTATTGAATGTTAAAGGTATTTCATGTAGGTAGATAGATCCTTATCTCCTCGGCCCGACAAACACAATACAATGACATCCGTTGGCTGGTACTTCATTACCCGAAGGGCCGAAATGGCGTGCGCCGTTTCCAACGCCGGAATAATGCCTTCCCGACGGGATAGGAAAAACGCCGCCTCCAACGATTCTTCATCGGTGATGCTGATGGCTTCTGCGCGGCCACTGCTGATCAGGTGCGCGTGCATCGGGCCAATGCCGGGATAATCTAATCCAGCGGAGATAGAGTGTGGCTCTACAATTTGTCCATCTGCCGTTTGCATCAAGAGCGTTCGGCTGCCGTGGATGACTCCTCTGGTGCCCAACACACTCGTCGCCGCACTTCTGCCACTGTAGATGCCTTCTCCAGCCGCTTCTACTGCGATCAGGCGCACCCGATCATCGTTGAGGAAGTGGTAAAACGCACCCGCAGCATTGCTGCCACCACCTACACAGGCAATCACGGCATCGGGATGGTCTTTGCCGGTATGTTCTTCCAACTGCCACTTGATTTCTTCGCTGATCACCGATTGGAAGCGGGCTACCATGTCGGGGTAGGGGTGTGGACCAACTACCGAGCCGATGATGTAATGCGTATCCACCGGGTTGTTGATCCAATCTCTGATGGCCTCGTTGGTAGCGTCCTTGAGGGTTTTACTACCACTGGTAGCTGGGCGTACTTCGGCACCCAGCATCTTCATGCGGGCTACGTTGGGAGCCTGGCGTTCGATGTCCACTTCGCCCATGTATACGATGCATGGAAGTCCCATGAGTGCACATACCGTGGCTGTGGCTACCCCGTGCTGTCCTGCTCCGGTTTCAGCAATGATGCGGGTTTTGCCCAGGCGTTTGGCCAGCAGGATTTGCCCGATGGTATTGTTGATTTTGTGTGCACCGGTGTGGCACAGGTCTTCGCGCTTGAGGTAGATGGTTACCCCGTAATGCTCCGAAAGGCGCTGCGCCAGGTAGAGTGGGGTAGGGCGTCCTACAAAATCGCGCAAGAGCGATTGAAACTCCCGCTGAAACTCGGGCTCTGAGGCGATACTCAGGTAGTTTTCGCGCAACTCCTGCACATTGGGCCAGAGCATCTCCGGGATGTACGCGCCACCAAATTCGCCATAATATCCTTTTTCGTCTACCGCTATCATGATGGTTATTGATTGAGTTCTTGAATAAATCGATGAATTGAAGCAATGTCTTTGATTCCGGGGGCGGTTTCAAACTTGCTGTTGATGTCTACGCCCGCCAGCTTCGGATGCTTGAGTTGTTTGATGGCTGTCGCCGAATCTTCGGAAATGCCACCGCTGAGCAAAAATGGAACATCGCCCTGGTATTTTTCCAGCAAACTCCAGTCAAACTGCTCGCCGTTGCCGCCAAAAGAAGCCCCTTTGGTATCAAACAAGAAATACTTGCAGTAAGGCTCGTAATCTTTTACGGTATCAAAGTTAAACTTGGCGTCTATGCTGAATGCCTTGATGATGGAAGCCCGTCGGATGCTGCTGAATTCCCACAAACTAAAGAGTTCTTTGCAATACTCATAACTTTCTGTGCCGTGCAACTGGATGTAGTCCAACTCGTAATCGTGAATGCGGTTGAGCAAATCTTCGAGCTCAGCGTTGACAAACACGCCCACGCGGGCAATGCTTTTCAAGGCAGCAGGCGATTCTTTGGCCAACCATTTCTCCAGTTTTTTATTGGCTGCCGCAAAACGAGGCGAAAGCGGATAAAATATGAAACCAATGAAGTCAATGGGTACTTGACTCAGGGCTTCAATGTTTTCCGGATCGCGCATGCCGCATACTTTGACTCTCATAAGGTTTGGGTTTCGAGCGTTTTTATTTGTTCCACAAATTCGGCGAAACGCAACTGCGGCTGCGCATCACTCATGAAATATTCTCCGATCAAAAATCCTTGAAAACCCACCTGTTTCAATTCATGAATGGTTTGCGGATTGTTGATTCCGCTTTCCGAAATTTTCAGAAATTCAGCAGGGATTTGGTCAAAAAGATCGATGGAGGTTTGTACACTCACGTGGAAATTCTTCAGGTTGCGGTTGTTAACCCCTACTACGTCTACTTCTGGACACAGTTTGGCCAATTGATCCCCGGAGTGAATTTCCATCAGCACTTCCAGCCCCAGCGATTTGGCGGTTTTGGCCAAACTGCGCAACTGATCTGCTTCCAGGCATTCGGCGATCAAAAGGATCACGTCGGCACCCATGGCCCGGGCTTCAAATACCTGATAGTCGTGCACCATAAAGTCTTTGCGCAACACTGGAATCTGGTTGGCGTCGCGTCCAGCCTTGAGATCAGCGCTACTGCCGCCAAAAAACTGCTCATCGGTTAGGATCGACAAGCCGGAAGCGCCAGCATCGGCGTACCCTTTGGTCACCGTAGCCACATTAGCGCTGGTATTGATGTCGCCTTTGGATGGCGAGCGGCGTTTGAATTCCGCGATGATTCCTGTTCGTGCGGGATTCAGCAAGGATTCGCGCAGGGAATAGGTCGGTCGCTCAAAATAGGGGCTTTGCTCCAGCACCTTGATGGGCGTGCGGGCACTGCGTTCTGCTATTTCGATGTGCTTCTGGGCAACTATTTTGTCGAGAATGTTCATTCTTTTCGGTTTTTACCGTAGAGATGCGATTAATCGCGTCTCTACGCCAACAATTTTTTCCAACCTGCAAGGGCTTTGCCGCTTTCAATACTTTCCCGCGCTTCTGCAACGCAGTCTTCCGCAGATTGTTCAGGTTTGATCACTTTAATGGCCATGCCTGCGTTGGCCATTACTGCTGCTTTTTGGGCTTCGGTAGCGGTATTTTCCAACACTGACCAAAAGATTCTGGAGGCATCTTCAGCCGTTTCTCCGCCATCCAGGTCGTGTTGTTGGAGCTTCTTTAAGCCCAATTCCACCGGAGACCAGATGCGTTCACTGTCGTTGCTGACCATTTTGAAATCGCTGGTAAGCGAAATTTCATCGTAGCCATCGAGTGCGTACACAATGGCAAAACGGCGACCAGACTGCTGCATGATGTACTGGTACATGCGCAACAACTCCATGCTAAAAGTACCAAATAGCTGGTATTGGGGCTGTATCGGATTGACCAATGGCCCCAGCATGTTGAAGAAGGTGCGCGTCCCCAATTGCCGCCGGATTGGACCAACTACTTTTAGCGCCGGGTGAAACAGCGGCGCATGCAAAAAACACATGCCCGCTTCATCCAGGTGCCTTCGCAGCGTATCTTGATCGCTGGTAAACTGGTAGCCCATTTGGATCAAAACATCCGAAGAACCCACCGAGGAGGACACGCCATAACTGCCGTGTTTGCTCACCGGATAGCCAGCACCCGCCACAACCACACAGGAAAGGGTGGAGATGTTGAAGGTGTTTTTTCCGTCTCCGCCAGTACCTACAATGTCGATGGTTTCGCGGCCTTCAAGATCTAGTGGGACACAAAGCTCGAGCAATGCGTCGCGAAAACCTTGCAATTCTGACAAGGTAATCGGCCGCATATTGAAGGCCGTGGCGAAAGCCGTAATTTGTATTTCGTTGTATTTTTCGGCTGCGATATTGTGTAAAATCTGCCGGGCTTCTTCCCGACTGAATTTATCGTGTTCGTACAGCCGATTCAATAGTTGTTTCATTCCAAGGACTTGTTCGTAATTCTACATGCATCCGCCTTCGGCGGAGCTTTATTTTAGCCACTTATGCCACAGCCGCTTTAGCTCCCGTTTTCTCCGCACAATAATCGATAAAATTGCGCAGCATTTTTTTGCCATCTGGCGTCATTACCGATTCCGGGTGAAATTGTACCCCGAATACGTTGTAATCGCGGTGGCGCATGGCCATTACCTCGTTTTGATGGTCTACCGCAGTGACGATCAACTCGTTGGGCAGGGTGTTTTTGGCCACTACCCAACTGTGGTAGCGCCCAGCTTCAAAGACCATAGGCACATCCTGGAAAAAATTGGCATCGTTGCCCAGTTGTTTCATCAGGGTGGCTACCCCGTGGTAAACCCTTGAAAGATTGTCGAGGGTAGCGCCAAAGGCTTCGCCAATGGCCTGATGCCCCAGACACACCCCCAGGATGCACTTGCTTGACGCGTATTTTTTGATCAACTCCGGCATGATGCCCGCTTCATTGGGTAGGCCAGGACCAGGCGAAAGCACAATCACATCGTAACGCGCTACGTCTTCGAGTGAAATGGCGTCGTTGCGGTACACATCCACGTTTTGCCCAAGAATTTCCTGGAAATACTGCACCAGATTGTATGTGAACGAATCGTAATTATCGAGAACCAGTAGTTTCATGTTGATTGGGTTTTATATTTTTTCGGCTTCGACCAATGCTCGGGTCAATGCACCAAGTTTGTTGTGTACTTCCTGCAATTCGCTTTCTTCCTTGCTGTCTACCACGATCCCGGCTCCGGCTTGGTAGTACAAGTTATTGTCTTGGCTGAGGAATGAACGGATCACGATAGCCTGGTTGATCGAGCCATCAAAACCAATCATGCCTAAGGCACCTCCGTAAAACGAACGATTTTGGTTTTCGTACTGATTGATCAGTTCGATGGCTTTGTACTTGGGTGCGCCAGAGAGGGTTCCTGCGGGGAAGGTATCTCCAAAAATCTGCACCGGATTGGCATGGGCGGGCAAATCCCCCGTCACCGTAGAAACGAGGTGAATCACGTGGCTGAAAAACTGGATTTCTTTCAATTTGCGCACTTGTACATTTTCAGCGTGACGCCCCAGGTCATTGCGTGCCAAATCCACCAGCATGATGTGTTCAGCGTTTTCTTTGGGGTCTTCGGCCAGGGCCAGGGCACGACGGGCATCTTCGATGTTGTCGCCCGAGCGGCGGTAAGTTCCGGCAATGGGGTTTAGGCGGGCTACCCCGTCACGAATCACCATCTGCGCTTCAGGGGAAGAACCAAAGATTTTGTAATTGCCGTAATCAAAGTAAAACAGGTAAGGAGAAGGGTTGATGGAGCGCAAAACGCGGTACACATTGAATTCATCGCCTTTGAACTCGCGGGAATATTGACGCGAAAACACAATCTGAAACACATCCCCAATCTGACAATGGCGCTTGCCAACCCGCACCAGTTCTTTGAATTCTTCGTCGCTGAGGTTGCTTTGTTCCGTGCCTTCCAGGTGAAACTCGTGGGTAGGGATTTTTTGGCTGCGCAAAAGTGCTTCCAACTTTTCCATTTCTGAAGCTTGACCGGGAAGTAAGTTCTCCAGCAGGTAAAGTTCGTTTTTGTAATGGTTGATCGCAATGATGAAGCGGTGCAACGTGAAACGTATATCGGGGATGTCGAATTTGCGTTTGGAGGAGTCAAATTTCAGGGTGTCGAAGTATTGCACCCCGTCGAAACTCACATGGCCAAAAAGTCCGTTGTATACCGGATAAGGCGTGTCCTGCTCGACGCTGAATTGCTGCGCAAAATGCTGCAACGCTTCTGGTACGGTAGTGACATCGGTTACAGGGGTTTGGCTGGTTTCGCCATCCGGTAAAAGGGTATAGATGACCCCCTCTTTGACCATGATTTCGGCAATGGACTGAAGGCCGATGTACGAAAAGCAGTCGACAGCACTGCTGAAATCGTTGCTTTCCAGCATCACAGGCTGGGTGTAGTGGTCGCGCACTTTCAAAAAAACCGAAACGGGCGTCACCATATCCGCCAGTTGTTTTTTGATGAGGGTGCGGAGTTGAATTTGTTGGGTCGTGCTGATCATATTGTCAATTGCGTGTTTCAGAGTTTGATAAAGGGGTATGGGCTAAAAACAAAAACGGCTTGCCGAGTGATCCGACAAGCCGTTTTTGCGCTGTATGTCCTAGAACATCATCAATGGCTATCTACTTCACCCGAGAACGGAATGATTCAGACGCCACCACCAAATGTTTTGAACTGCTACAGTCATTGATTGAAATTTTATCTATTTCGCTTGCAAAGATATTGGCTTTTGAGAAATATGCAAGGGGGAGGGGGATTTTTTTGAAATTATTCAAAAGTAATGATCAAAATAAATGCGATGAAAATATTTCAAACCACCTCAAAAAGGAACTGCCGATCCCCTTTTTCAAGGAATCGGCAGCCGGATATGCATCATGGAAAACGAAAAAAAACAGTTCAATGGGATTATATGAAAAACACTCACTATTCTGTTCGGGATCACCCACGTAGGGGTGATGCTACTACTGTTTGATGATGCGCTCAAAGAAGAACTGCTGACCTACTTTGATGCGCAAGAAGTACATCCCAGCCTGCAAATCATCCAATTCGATTAGGTTGGTATTGCGGAAGGATTTGATGCTGGTTTTGCCGTCCAGCCCCATTACTTCTACTTCGGTAACTGTACCTGCAGCAGTACTGATGTTGAGCTGACTGCCGGTCGGGTTGGGATAAACCGTCACGCCACTCAGCAAATCTTCAGGCCGTACTGCCCGCGGTGCATCCACAATGGTGAAGGCCGTCGTTTCGGTATTCAGCGGAAGAATTTCTCCATCCAGGCGATTCAAAATTGCATCATCGGTTTGCAATTTGGTTTCGGCACGGCCAACCAGGTCGATGATGATGCCCTTGATTTTGGCAACTGTGCCATAACCAGATACTTCATTCTGATCGATGCGGGTGATGGCAATGTCGATTCTACCTTCTTTTGGATATACCTTATAGATTGATTCCAGGTTGACTTTGGATTGTCCCATCCAGGAGATTGGGAACTCAACGGTCAACCCGTTTGGATCGATCAGTTTAGGATCAAATTTGACACTGAATGCAACACCGTAGATGTTTTTGATCACTTGCTTTTCACTGCCCAAAATGATCGGAATGTCGAAGTGGGTACTGTCGGCCAGTTCTCCTTTTTTCGGCAATTCCACCAAGATCTTTGGATCCAGGTCGGTAGCGGGTAGTGCTTTGGGTCTGATGTAAGCGCCATGCGACAAGCCAAAGTTGAACAACAGTGCGTCAATGTCTTTGCGGTTCACTTCGCCATCGCCGTTTATGTCAGCGTGTTTGTAATTGATGCCGTCGAAGAAAATTTCAGACCAGTCTACTGCAGGCGTGGCTTTCCAATCCCAGGCATTGGGCAATGACCGAGTTAGTCCTTTGCTGCCAAAAGCCTGGCCAATGTGCAGCAAGTCGAAGTGGTTGGCGCTGTTGTCTTGATTCACATCTCCAGGCCAAACATCGGTGATGCGCATGTTGCGGCATTTCACTGGCCCAAAGATAATGCTGCGCTTGCAAGTCGTATCCTTCAGGTTGAGCAGTTCAACTTTGTACAAAGTGACGCCATCACCAAGCAATGAATTAATGGTGAAGCTGGTTTTTCCAGTCTCCAGGGTATCCAGAATCTTGCCATTGATGGAAATGCGCAATGGCCCAGGTGTTGGGTTTTTGAAGATCAACTCAGCACCAAAAGCACCGCCAGCGTTGCAAGGCTTCTGCTTCACATCTACAATCAAATCCGGACAGGGGCGTACACAAGGCAATTTGACTTCGAGTGTTTCGCAGCATCCTTTCTGGTCATTGATGCAAACCCCAACTTTGAATACTTCCTGCTCAGTGGCCATTTTGAAATTGGCCTCCAAAGGCAAACGAATCAATGGGAAGGTACCGATGATTTTTCCGTCCACTATTAAATCAAAGTAGCGGTTGGTCGCGCCTTCGTATTTGAAGTTGATGTTCAATCGGCGCGAACCGTCAGGATTACAGCCCAGGCCACGGATGACCAGGTTCGAAATTTTACATGGAATAGGATCGGCGCATTTGGGCGCTTCTAGTTTGGTTGCCGCATAGCAGGTCGGATTGGTTACGTCTACTGCCAGGAATTCAATGGTGCCATTGATTGAAGTCGGGAATGGCCCAATCTTTTGTGCTCCGCCATTGTAGTTGAAAGGGCCAAACAGCATGCCGTTGGCATAAATGATGTAGCCTTTCAGCAGGGTGGAAGTTGGGCGAGACACCACCGTAGTTTTGGCGTAGTAGAGGCCTTTTTCACAAGGCAACAATTCTACTTTGATGCCGTCGATGGGGCAGTTGGTTTCGCATTTTTTCAATTCCAAACGACCAGCTTGGGTACAGCCTTTCTCTTTGTCTTCAATTTTTATTTCCAGTACAGCTGGGTCGGAGCCTGCGCCCTGTGGCAAACGCAAGGGCAGCAAGGTATACGCATAGGTGCCGTACAATTTGCCATTGGAGTAAAGATTGAAATAGATGCCATTGTTGGCATGTTCAAAATTGAGGCTCACATAATATCCTCCGGTAGGCAGGCATACTTGCTCCAGTTTCAAGGGGCCGAATTTGCATGTTGTTTGCTCACAAGGCACTTCGTATTGCCATTTGATGCAGCAATCTGTAGTAGTGTTTTTGTCGCAAACCACTATCCAATCCAGGCGGCCTGATTTGGGCAATGGCACTTTATCGATGCGCACCGCAGCTCCTTTGAACTTGAATTTTGTTTCAAATCCATTAGAGGTTTGCAGCCACAAAATAGAATCTGCATTGGTAGCCTTGAGCTTGATCAACATGCTGTAAGTGCCGTCGTTGTTGCACTTAATCTCTGAAACGCTGATGTCGCTTAAGGAGCAAGTTGGTTTGCATTCAAACGGTTTGATGTAACCTTTGCTGCTGCAAGCCCGGTTGTTGCTGTCGTATACTTCCAGACGGGTGGTATCCTTTTGTGGGGAAGGAAGAATCAGTCGAATCGGCAATTCTGCATATTTGTACTTGACCTCTTTGCCATTTTGTACCAAAACGAAGAAATCGGAATTGGTGTTGGCGCGTTTGAAATCGAGGTAAGCATATACTTCCCCCTTGTCGTTGCAAGGGGCAGTTTTGATGATCAACTCGCCCAATTCGCATTGTGGGCATACAAATCTTGGCAGCTTAACGCTGATGCAGCATTTGCCGCTATTGCCATCCTCACACGCCTTGACCTCAAATTCTTTCACATTTGGGTCAATGATCACACCCTCAATAACCTGTGGAGTGCTGGCCAATTTGAATGGGCCGTATTTTTTATCGCCGATGTAGACGAAATAAGGAATTGCTGCATTGTTTGTTCCCGGCGTGTACACCGGCGTAATCAGCAGGTTATAGCCACCCTGAGGGGTGCAGTTTCGCAAAGTTACCTTGAGGTCTTTTAAGTGGCAAATGGTATCTGCTGCACAAACAATTGATGTCAGCACTACTGTATCCGCACAAAGCTTTTCCACATCCGCAGCATAAAACGTCTGCTTTGGACTTGTAGTTGCACGGGTGAATGGGCCGATCACCGTAGATTTTTGATCGTAAGTGAATGGACCGTATTTTTTACCATCTGGCCCGACTACAACATAACCAGCCTTGCTGCCATTGCTGCTTGCAACTTTGATGGAAGCGTAATATTTGGAGTCGTTGCATTCAACAGGAGTGACGGTCATGTCCAACTTACAATTGCAATCAGTGGTATTGACAATTGGCGTAATTTCCTGACAGCAAGTATCCAAAATGCTTTCGGTACAAACTTGCACTTTGGGAGATACTGTGCCAGAGATTACAAAACCGATGGGATCTAATTTAATTGGGAAATTACTGGGCTTGTAAGGACCATAGGTCTTACCAGCAACTTTAACAAATACTTTGTCAGTAGTCAGCAGTTGCTCATCAAAAGCAGCGTTGACTTCAAGAGAAAACCTGCCAGTGTTGCTACATCCAGTTGCAACTGCCTTGATTTCTTTGATCGGGCAAAAGGAGATTGGATTGGCGCAGGATTTGATCCGAATAATTTTGGCCAGTCCATCAATGCAACAGGTTTTTACACTGGGTAGACAAACCTGAACCTTTAGAACATCAGCAATTAAACCTGGAATGGCTTTTGAAATACTGATGCGCAAAGGCATTTTTTTCAAAGAAAAATTTCCAATGTTGACGCCATTGATGGCCAAATTAAAGACAGTGTCTACTGTGGGGCCGGAAAGAAGGTTGAGAATGAAAATATCCTGCTTTTCCTGCTCACAAATGATGTAAGCAGCGCTGAGGTCGCGGATGGTGCAGGGCTGACAGAAAAACTTTTTGATATCCACCGTGTCAACACAAGCAAGGTTTTCTACATCAGCCATTACCACGCGATAGAAGCCATCGGCATTTGGTTTGATGGGGCCAACTGTGCCTCCATTGATTGCGTAACGGAATGGGCCAAAACGTTGGCTGTTGACGTAAATGTAATAACCGGATAAGCTTTTATTGTCGCCACTGAATTTGTAGGCCATTTTGAAAGTACCATCGTTGTTGCAATCCAGAGGGGTAGCAACAAACTCTTTGATGCCACAGTAAGCGCTATCCCTCGAACAAGATTTGTCCATGGTGATCTTGGGGGTAGCCGTCAAACAACAACGGCCCTGAGGCGTTGATACGCAAGCCTGTAAAACCAATCCAGAAGCCGTACTCAGCAAAATCAGGCGCTTGGGCACTTTCAGCGAAAATGGCAATTCTTTAGCAGCAAATTCACCCAGGACTACGCCATTGATGGTCAAGATGACTTTTGCATCAGCGGGGGAAACTTTACTCAATTTTACCTTCAGGATGGCAAAAGTATCAGTAGGGCAGTAGGAAACCTCCGCCTCCAATTCTTTGAGTTCGCAGGCACTGGTGGTGTTGCAATTGAATTCAAAATCTTCGGTTTTGTAGCAGGAAGTGTCTTTGCTGTCGCGAATGGTTAAAAAGTATTTACCGGAAGCATTGGTTTGAACTGGCCCAATGGCGGGGAAAACATTTTTGTATTTGAATGGACCGAATTTCTGTTTGTCTACCTGAACATAATAAGTGGCAGCAGTATCGGTTTTGGGATCGGTTTTGAAAGTAGCTGCCAAATAGAAAATTCCGTTGGGCGTACATGGGCGGGGTAAAATGGTCAAATCACGGATACAAGCAATGGGATCAGCGTCTTTTTCATATTCGACACAGACGTTGTCGATCCCAAATTCCTGACCACCGAATGAAATGGATTCAATGTCTCCTTCAAAACAGATGGTGCCTTGGAGTAAATCGGAGTTTTCCTTGATGGATACCGCTACTTTTACTCCTTTGGCCACTTCTTTTTCATTCAATGATCCCCAATCGCTGAGGATTTTTACGGCTTCTCCGTTAATGGAAAAGTTTTCAGATCCACCACCATCGATGAAGTTTAGGCAAACCCGTTTGGCTTTGCCTTTGGGCAAGTTGCTGAAAATCCATTTGAGGTTAATGTTGGAAACAAACAGAACTTTTCCTTCAGCTTCTTCGAATTGACCGTTGAAAAGCGACTGCTTTTCTTCTATGGTAATGAAACCAAACTCTTTGGTGGAATTGGACGGATAAAACTCCTGCAGGGAACCTACGATGCCATCTTTTTTGAAGATGGGTGTTCCCGGTTTTTGGTTGGCATCGATGCCAAACTTCGTTTTATCTGCCAGGTCGTTGAAGTTAAAACAGACCTCTTGTTTTTGGGATTGGGCCTCCAACTGCGTTGAAAATAAGCTAAAACTAAACAGCAGTAGATAAACCCAATGTGTAGAATAGTTCATGGTGCGTTTGTTTTTGGTACTACACTTTGCTCTTGGTACAAATGTGCTGCTTTTTTTAGACGTTAAAATTGACATAATCGTTGGAATTTTGGAAAAAAAACCAGAGTTTTAGGTCGAAAAAATGATGTAAAAATTTGTCAATCAATATTTTGTTGACAAATTTTTTATGTCAAAAATTGATTTTTGTGAAGAGTAACAAGCTGATTCGTAACCTCGAAAAATTATCTCGAAAAGAACTGACTCGTTTTAAGGAGTTTGTTTTTTCGCCTTACCTCAATAAGCATGAGGAAGTTAGGCTGCTAGTAGCCTATATTTCCGAGATTTATCCCCGTTTAGACGAAAAAAAGTGCACAAAGGAACTGATTTTTAAATCGATTTTTGTCAAGGGTAAATATAATGAAAAACTCCTTGCCCCAGTACTAACTTATACCCAAAGATTACTCGAACAATTTTGGGCTTTTGAGGAGTTCAGGGGAGATCAATATTTTCAGCGTTATCTCTATCTCAGGCACTTGCGTTCAGTACAAGCATTTGTACCCTATGAACGACTTTTTCAGGATTTGGAGGAAAACCCAATGCATTCCGCAACTTTAGGCGCCGACAAAGCATTGATGCGTTACCTGTTGGCGGGGGAAGGGGAGCGTTATTGGTCACAATACAACAAAACTGAATTTGAAGGATATTTTCAGCGCAAACAAGAAGAGTTGGACGTTTTTTACCTCAATGAAAAACTCAAAGACGCTTGCGAGGCATTGTCCCGGCAAGAAGTCAAAAGAGACGAGCGTGCGCCCCGCTTGGCTGAAGCAGTTATTTATGAAATTGAACAAAACCTGGACAGTTACCGCCAAATTCCGCCCATCATTACCTATTACATGGTGTACCGCATGCTTTCCAGCAATAATCCTTCCTTTTTTGGGGAAGCTCTAGAGGTATTTCAGCGTTGGGAAAACACCTTTTCAGGAGGCGAAGTCAGTGCAATTTTCAATCAATTCAAAAACTATTGCCTAATTCGCATCAATCAAGGAGATCAAGAATTTTTGGGCAAATTATTTGAATTGTACCAATATCAGCTGGAGCAAGGACTGCTGCTGGAAGAAGGTATGCTTTCGGAATGGAATTACAAAAACATCGTCGCAGCTGGATTGCGCTTGCACCAATACGATTGGGTCTATCAATTTATTGAGAAATACAAAGACAGCCTTGCTCCAGAATTCAAAGATAACGCTTATCGCTTCAATCTAGCCAGCTATCACCTGGCTTTGGGGCAACACCACGAAGCAATGGTACTCCTGCGTGAAGTGGAATACAGTGACCAACGCTACAACCTGGGCGCAAAAACGATGCTGTTGCAGTCGTATTATGAACTAAAGGAATACGACCCTTTGTTCTCCCTGACGGAGTCTTTCCGCCAATTGTTGATGCGGGACAAAAACATGTCCGAAAACTTTCGCAAAGGCTATTACAACCTCTTTCGCCTCACCCGCAAAGCAGCTTACTTGCGCTCCCGACTGGAGTACCTGACTTCCGATAAAGCCGAACTGGAACTGGAGAGGCTAAAAATGACTTTGGCCAAAACGGGGGAGGTATTCAGTCGAGCCTGGTTTGAAGCGAAATTGCTGGGACTGGAGGAGGAGATTTAATCAAGAGAGGGGACAAATTCAAAATCATACATGTTGGATTCATCGGGAATTTTTGACAAACGTTTCCATCCGTTTTTTTCCAAAAAAGCAATGGCCTTAAGGTTTTCGGCATCTACAAAGGCTTTCCAGGATTGACCTACTTTTAGTGGATGCATTTGCATCAATTCTGATAGGACAACTGAGCCGATGCCTTGATTCCTGAGTTTGGGATGAACGGCCAAATTGGTGATATAAAAGGATGGGTTATCTGAATTGGGCAAAAGAATCCCTACTTCAGCCACCATTTTTTGATCGATGAAAACGCTGTATTCGCAACCCTCAGGGTTGTTGTTCAACACATGTTCAAGCCAGGAATCCTCGATTTCCATTGGCCCTAGATGTTTATTGAGTTCGGGATCGGCAAACCAGCTTTGGTATTCCTCAAAGTCTTCTCGCTTGAATGGTGTTATTTTCAATGGATGCATGTAGGTTGATTTTTGCATAAATTACCCAATCGATCGCATTATCCCCAATCCATGTACCGGATCAAAAAGCTTTTCATTTTCTCCTTCAATCATGTATTTCCGAATTTGAGGATGAACACTCAGGTATCGTTTGTTTTCCGCAAGGCATTGATTATTCTTTGTTTTCAAAAACCTTCTTCGCCACTCGGAAGGCCGTATTGCTCACGGGCACTCCGGCATAGACTCCGATGTGCAAAAAGGTTTCTTTGATGTCTTCCAGCGTTGTACCCGTATTGAGCGTTGCCCGGAGGTGCATGGCCAATTCTTCTTCTTGTCCCAAAGTGGCCAAAACGGCAATGGTGAGCATGCTCCGTTCGCGTTTGCTCAAACCCGGCCGCGACCAGATGGCACCCCAGGCGTTGTTGGTAATGTATTCCTGAAAAACCCGGTCGAACTCGGTTTTGTTGGCTTCGGCCCGGTCTACATGGGCGTTCCCGAGTACAGCACGGCGCGTGATCATGCCTTTTTGGTACAGCGATTTTGTATCCGCATACACCACGAAATCCAGGATTTCATGCACGACGTAATCGGGTGCTTCTACACAGGGGATATGCCCTACGTCATCAATCAACACAAATTGAGCATCGGGAATGGCCTGCGCCATACTTTCAACCAGGGGCGGTGGGGTAGAACCATCCACTGAGCCACCGATGCACAGGCAAGGCAATTGGATTTTTGAGATTTCGCTGCTCAAATCGATATCACGAATGGCTGCACAAGCCATCAGGTAACCTTCCAGGGGGGAGTTGACCAGCATATTGTGGTAACCCAGTAACTCTGCCTGCCGTTCCTGATGGAATTGCGCTGAAAACCAGACTTTCATCACCGTATCGGCAATGCTCGTAATGCCTTCGGAGCGTACTTTTTCGATGCGGGTATTCCAGGTTTCGGTGGTGCCGATTTTGGGTGCGGTGTTGCTCAAAATCAATTTTTCGATCCGCTCAGGATGGTAAACGCCCAAATACTGCCCAATTACCCCACCGATGGACAAACCAACTATGACGGCCTTGCCAATATTCAGGTTGTCCATCAACTCCAGGGTCAGCGCGGCGTAGTCCTTGATTTGAAAGGGGGTATCGGGCAATCCCGAAAGGCCGTGTCCGGGTTTGTCAAAACGCAGGATATTGCCGTGGTCTTTTAATTTTTCAACCACTGCATCCCAAATGCGAAAATCGGTGCCTAGCGAATTGATGAATACAAAAGTGCGCGGATTTTGGCGGCCGAGGTACGCATAATGGATGTTAATGCCTCGTAAGATGGTCCAACTCATGATCAAATGTTTTTTTGTTTTCAGCAATTGTGGTGACTTGCGCCAATTCCATCCTCCAATACCCAAGCGAATGCTTAGCTTTACAATTCAGAATGTCAAATTTATCAATAATCTTTTTGAAACGACCATATTGGATGAGCAATAAGGAACGATATTAAAATTGTCCGAGGAGATAGCCACCTGTGAATCATGTAAGATTACCCTTAAATTGTGTAATGCTTCTGCTTTTGATCCTGTTGAACTTTGTTCCTTAACCAGCACAACGAAACAAAATGAAAATCCAGTTCAACACCGACCACAACATTGACGGAACAGAAGAATTTAGGGCGCCATTGATTGCCATGATTTCGGAGAGATTAAGTAGATTTAGCAGCTACATCAGCAGGATCGAAGCTCACCTTTCGGATGAGAACAGCGACCAAAAAGAAGGGGCAAACGACATGCGCTGCATGCTCGAAGCAAGACTTGAACATAGCCAGCCAGTTGCCGTTACCAATACTGCAAATACGGTTGAACAAGCCGTCGAAGGCGCGATTGATCAATTGAAACATTTGCTGTCCTCAAAATTGACGCCTTCGAGTGATTACTGATGCCTGGATGTAATGCAGGAGAAACACCAACAAACAACAAAAAACCAAACCAACCATGAAAGTAGCGGTCTATAGCTTCCACCAATTTGAAAAACCTTATTTTGAAGAAGTACCCGACAGTGATCATCAATTGCATTTTCTCAACGTGGAACTTACCCTCGAAACAGCCCCTTTGAGCGCAGGTTTTGAGGCGGTCAGTTTGTTTGTAAACGATGACGCTTCTGCGCCCGTGCTTGAAATACTGCACAAAAATGGCGTACGTTTCATTGCCTTGCGCTCGGCTGGTTACAACAATGTTGACCTGGACAAAGCGAAAGAATACGGCATCCGCGTGGCGAGAGTGCCTGCCTATTCGCCTTTTTCTGTAGCAGAGCACGGGGTTGCCCTCATCCTGGCGCTGAACCGGAAGTTGATCCGTGCGCATTCTCGGATCATGGAACAAAACTTTTCCCTGAATGGATTGACTGGTTTTGACATGAATGGGAAAACCGTGGGCATCATGGGTACCGGAAAAATCGGGGTGGTGATGGCCAGGATTCTGTATGGTTTTGGTTGTCACCTGCTGGCCTATGACAAATTTGAAAACGAAGAGATCAAGCAAAAATACGGGGTGGAATACACCGATTGTGCATCGCTGTACCAGCGCTCAGACATCATCAGCCTCCACCTGCCCCTCAATGAAGAAACCCGGTACATCATCGCTGAATCCAGCATCCAACAGATGAAAAAGGGCGTGATGCTAATCAATACCAGCCGTGGCGCTTTGGTGAACACCAATGATGTGGTGCAAGCCTTAAAAACCGGGCAGATTGGTTATTTTGGGATGGATGTTTATGAAGAGGAAGACGGATTGTTTTTTGGAGACCACTCGGATGAGATTTTGCAGGATGATACCATTGCTCGCCTCATGGTCTTCCAAAACGTATTGATTACCAGCCACCAAGGATTTCTCACTGAAACATCCTTGAGCAATATTGCTAAAACAACCATGTACAACTTGGATTGCTTTGCAAAAACCGTGGTTTCTGAAAATGAGATAAAGTTGTAAGGCAATGGAGAAAACGGCATACCACCAAAGCGGCAAAAGGTATTTGCGGCGATTTTGGGGTGTGTTCGATTAAGTTCGTGCCAAAAAGTGTAGGTTCTTACATTTGTTCGTACGAAAAAGTGTGGTCTGGTACACTTGTTCGTACGAAAAAGTGTAATTGATTACATTTTTTAACTGTCAGATCAAGTCGAGACTATTACAATTTACCTTTCATTTACAATCTTTTACACGATTTTCAAACTATAAAACCAAGAATAAAGTAGTTTTAATGCGTTATCACCAAGGATCTATTCCATTATCCTGCACCACAAAATCCATAGCATGAAAAACGCTCTATTTTTTTTGATTACCCTCCTTTACAGCACTGCTCTTTTTTCGCAAACGAATTATCCACCCGAGACCCTCGCAAAAATAAAAGAAGTTGAAACCAACATTACGGGAAATCTCCTCCTGAATGACGAAAGACCCAACACCATTGCCGAGCGCATGGCCAAATACAAGGTAAAAGGCATGAGCATTGCCGTTATCCACGATCACAAAATTGCCTGGGCCAAAGGTTACGGTTGGGCCGATGAAGCGGAGAAACAACTAGTCACCACCGAAACACTTTTTGAACCAGGATCGATCAGTAAAACCTTGAACGCCGTGGGTATCCTAAAGTTGGCCCAGGAAAAAAAGGTAGACCTCTACACGGACGTCAACACTTATTTGACTTCTTGGAAATTCCCTTACGATTCATTGTCAAAAGGCAAAAAAATAACCCTGGCGAACTTATTGAGTCATACTGCTGGCTTGTCCGTACATGGTTTTCCTGGACACGACATCAAAGGCCCTATTCCTACCATATTTCAGGTGTTGGACGGGAAATCTCCAGCGGTTACGCCAGCGGTGCGCAGCGAGTTTGAACCGGGTTTGAAATATCAATATTCGGGTGGAGGCACCAGCATTTCACAAGTATTGCTGACGGACATTACCAAGCAAGCTTACGATGTATGGATGTACGAAAATGTACTAAAACCCATCGGCATGGTAAACAGCACCTATGCGCAACCACCCGCCAAAGACAAACAAAAATTGTGCGCTTCTGCCTACAACAGCAATGGTAAACCAATTGCCAACAAATTCCACGTTTACCCTGAACAGGCCGCAGCCGGTTTGTGGATGACGCCCAGCGACCTGTGCAACTACATCATTGACCTACAACTGGCTTACCAGGGCAAAGCATCCAAAGTATTGAATCCTGAAATGGTGAAATTGCATTTAACGCCTTACAACAACGAAAATGCAGCCATGGGTACGTTTATCGAAGACCATGATGGCGTAAAATATTTTCAGCACTCGGCGGGTAATGATGGTTTTTGCGGCATATTTTATGGCAGCATGGAAGGTGGTGATGGCGTAGTTGTCTTTTTGAATAGCGAAGCGGGCAGGCTCTTGTCAGAAGTGATCAATAGCGTTGCCAAAGCTTACAACTGGAAAAATTTTTACCGCGAACCGCAAAGAAAAAAAAACATAGCGGTAGACGAAAAAACAATCAAAACTTACGAGGGCATTTATGTATATGATAATTCCTGGTCGGGTATTGGGAAAAAGGACAATGAATACCATTTTTATAATAGCGGGACCTTTGCAAAAATGTATTTTACGACTCCCACCAGTTTTTTTAATGAAGAATTCGCGGCGGTAAAGGAGTTTATTAAAAATGACCAGGGCAAAATACTGGGCTATACCCGCATGGTAGACGGTAAGGAATTTCCAAAAGCTACCAAAATTGAGAACATTGACACCCTCAAACTGGCTAACCAAAAACTAACGGAGATTGGCTGGTATTTGTTTGAGGTTAAAAAATACCCGGAGGCGCTGGCCTATTTCAAGCGGGGGACACAATTGTATCCTGAAGACCTCGGGATGTTGAGCAACTTGGCGCATTTGTATTTGTTCAACAACGATTACAAAAGTGCCATGGCTATCTACAAAGCGCACCAAAAAGACATGATTAGACCCGACTACAGTTGGGAAAAAATGATGCAGGACGACCTCCTCTACTTCAAAGAGCACCACAACGATGTAAAGCTTTTTGATAAAGTTTTTGCGGAGCTAAAGATCCCAAAGCCAAAAGAATGATAAATCAGGGCGTCATGTGAGTTGGGAAACGGGTGTAATTCAAATTGCCTTGCGACAATTTGAATTACACCCTAATCAGAAAGCTGCAACCTAGTAAGACTGTGGTTAGACAAATTAGTTGTCTAAAAAAAGGTTGTTTCTCAAAGAGTTTGGAATTTCTAATGACTCAAAGTCGCTGTTATTTTATGCTGTCTTCAGAGTCGTTTGAGAAAAAAATCATCAATACACTTCTATACCTCACTGCGTAAGAAAAAGTGCAAATGAAATTCATGAACGCTGTATCCTTTCGACGTTCTCAATTCAAATGCACGTTTTCTCATGCAGTGAGGTATAAATAAAACTTTTTGCCATGAAAAAATTCGCTTTTTATTATTTTGTTATTTTAACCTTGGCTTTCAGTTGTTCGAAGCCTGAGGAATGTGATGAGCGTAGCTGGACAGATTTTCCTCGATTAGATCAAGGTTTTTACATGAAAGGAAAGATGAATGGAAAGTCATGGGAAGCAGCATCTGGTTTCTCAGGTACTGGTGTAGACGTAAACACCATAATTTCGGAATTAGATACTACTTATGTTTTGAGTGGTGTAGTGCGTAATAACTGTGGTGATTTAATCAATTATGTTCAATTTACATCAGAAGTTATCCCACAGCTAAATGTAAAGTACATTAACCCAAATTTTACATTCCAGTCCACTTACAGTCCTTCTTATGAACCGTCATTCTCTTCTAAATATGATTCCATTTTAGTGACGAAAGATTTTGAAAACTATCTCCAATTTACTTCTTTTTCAAAAGACACTTCAATTGTTGAAGGTGTTTTTCAAGTTCAATTGACAAGAAAAATCACTGAACCTAATGAACCCAAAGTTGTTAGATTCAGCAATGTCAAATTCAGAATGAAGAATGTGTTTTGACTTGATCTAAGGGACGTGATTACAATAACTGTCGTGTTTGATAAACAGTAAGCGTTTTGAACAATCAACCTGAATATTGAATCACGACAGTTATTTAAATTATCTCCCTAAGGAACTTCAAGCGACAAGTTGATCTCGATCGATTTTCTAAAGTGCCAAAGTAGAAATATGTAGTGGGGCAAAAATGAACACTTATTTTTTTGTCGCCCCTAAGTGACGCTTTAGGCATTATTTTTTCTTCTTGGCCTTAACCATTTTGCCTTTAGTTGTCAGCGCCTTTATCGCCTCTTCATGCACTAGTTTTCGTGCCTTGTAAGCATTAAAGCGCTCGATCCATTTTCCTCGTTCCGCAGCATTGAGTTTTTCCAGTCGGGCGGTGGTCAAGTCAATTCTTTCCTTCAAGCCTGGAGGCGCCAGGTCGATGAATTTTTTGCGCCCATTTCCCGTTTTGATCAATTTAAATTTGTCATACAACTCACCAAGAGTCGTGTAGGCTTCATAAGTAAGGGTGTCCTTATTGACCTGCACCAATTGATACAATTGTGTTTCCACTGCCGCCCGATCAATCCAAGGCAAAAGGTTGGACAAATACATTTTGGGTCCACTCACGGATACTGCATATACTGGTCCGGTTGAATCAATTACAGTAGCACCAATGGGCAGGTTGTTGCCTCCACGTGCATAGGTATGGTCATGCCCTTGGAGTACTACATCGACATTGTATTTGTCAAACAAAGTTTTCAAACCATTTCGGAGGGAAGGGTTATCGCGGTCGCCAGCAGGCGAATATACGGGGTGGTGCATGGTCACAACTGTCCATTTATTGGGGTTGTTTTGCAATACTTTATCCAACCACAACATTTGACTGATGCTGTCCTGATCAAAAGAAAGATAAGCGGTAGTGTTGAGTGAAATTACCCTAGTACCTTGATAATCGAGGTAATACACACTTTCTTCCAAGCCAGTTGGGCCATTTTCAGGTAAGGTAAAGGAAGGTCGCCAGTGTTTACTCAATATGGTTTTGTTGTTCACTCTAGCATATTCATGGTTTCCGGGAGTGGGCACACTTGGGATGTTTTGGTAAATCCAGCCTCCGGCATAAAACCATTCTCCCCATTCATGATCGCGCTGGGCAACGTTGATCAGGTCTCCGGCGTGGAGCATGAAGTCGGCTTTGGGCAAATCGCTGTAGGCCTGCCGGATGGTACGCGACCATTTTGATTTGATGTCGTTTTGGGCGTCACCAAAATAAATGAAAGAAAAAGGGGCTTCTTTGGCCTCAGCGGTATGGAAATGAATCCATTCACTCCAGGTGTTTTGTCCGTCGCCAACCCGATAAACATACGTGGTATTCGGTTTTAAACCGGTGAAATTGAGCGAATGGTAGTACGCTGCACTCAAGTCACTTACCAACATTTCACTAATGGCTTCAGTCACCATGATGCTGTCAAAATCAGGACTTGCACTGGCCACTGCAATTTGGCCAATCCCTTTAGTTACAGTTACTGCCGTCCGCCAGTTGACCGCAAAGGAAGTACTAGGATCAGTTTTCCAACTGGTGATGATGCGATCTGGCATCGGGCCAGGTGGATAGTAGTCTACTAAGGCGGCAGAGGTTTGGGCATTTAAGAACCAAACGCTGCTAAAAAAAAGGAGGCTGAACAGATTTTTCATACAAGGACAAATTAGTGCAAAAAACAAAGCACAAAGAAGTGCAATTTTCCTGTGCTTTGTTTTTAAGTGTATGCTATTTTATCGTTAATTCTTTTTGTCCAGATTTGGCAACAAAAATGCATTCGACTGACTGGGTTGGTCCATCTTGCTGTAGGTTGTAGTTGAAATAAGGCATCCTGATACTTGATGTAAGATAGGGGATTATTTTGATTTGTGGAAAAAGGGGAATCCATCAAACTTGAGGCGTTGATTTTTACATCTATGGCACCGTCGACAAGCCTGCACTAGCGTTTCAGCTCGAAAGCAAGCTCGTAATAAGATTTGTTTCTACTTTTTGATTTGGTGATATCCCGGTCAAAAACGCGGTTGAGGTTATTGCCAGCCAGGTCTTCCAGGCGGGCATCGATCTGCAAGCGGTAACGCTGGGCTTTCCAGGGTTCTGTGGGAACAAAAAGCAATTGCTGATCTTTTTTATCCAGTCTTATTTTTCCTTTTACCAGGCTGTTGTTTTGATCGACAATGCCGATGGATTCAAGCAACAAATAATGATCCAGGGTTTCCCAGGGTTTGATCTCGAGAGGGGCAGTCGTGCCCACTTTAGGGAGCTTCAATTGCCATTGTTTGAGATCCGGTGCCTGATCATCGCGCTTTACTGCTACAAAGGTTTTGCGGTAGGTTTGGGCCAATTTTAGCCCACTCTGGTCCTTCCATGTTGCTGAAATCACCAGATGATAGGTTTCATTCATTTTTAGTGGATTGCCCAGGGCTCGGTTTAAGGTCAGGCCCCGTTTGATTCGGCCAGGGTCGAGCCAGAGGGTGAGTACGGTGCCAGTGGTATCCCACAGTTCGGGCTGTAGGTTCAAAAAAACATTGCGGAGCGTATCCTGGTTTTTATCCAATAAATGAATGAATTGTAAAGACTCACCGCTGCGCATGGGTTTGGAAAAGCGGACATAAAGCTTAAGTAAATTTTCTGGTAAAGTATCCAGCAAAGGATAAATCGCCACCAATTCGGGTGCTTTTCGTTTGGATTGAAAGGAACAAATACTTGCCCAATGAGCCGGTTGTTTTCCAGGATATGGTAGATAAGCCCGGGGGTTAGTGGGATCAAGGGTTCAAACAAAAGCGCGGAATTATCGGCAGAGAACTTGCCCAAAATGGCCCGCTTGTTGCCATTTGCCAGGACTACTTTGATGGAAGGATCGGTGGCAGCAGACGAAAAATTTTGGATGAGCTGCTTAGGGATGGATATACCAGTTGCCCGCTGCTTGTTCCATACCAGTTCTATGCTCTCTTCCTGCTTTTGACAGGCACTTAGGGCAAGAAGGGAAAAAAAGGCCAGGCTACAGATCAGCTGCAGCCCGGCTTTTTTTATGCTAATTGTTTGTTTAGATGTTTTTGCCATCGGAAGTCCAAAGATCAATGTCGCCATTGGTTTTCTTTTGAATGACTACTGCTCTGTTGTCATCCAATTTAGCCAATTGCAGCACTTTTTCATGCGGCAAAATGATAAAATTGGTGCCAGCAGTTCCTTCTACTTTTTCGGTCAAAGTGCCCTGGAATTTTGCAATCTCCTCGTGGCTTACCTTAACGGCTGGGCGGTTGTCGTTGGCCATAACCAGGAAGTTTTGATTGCCATCTTTCAGCCAAATCATGTCGGTTGGCGTATTGCGATTGCCCATTTCAGCAATGGTTCTGCCTTTGACGTGTGCACCTGGCTTCAGCTCATCCATGGGGAAAAGCACCAACGGGGTACAGGTATAACTGGCAACCACGTATTTTTTGCCTTCAATGGTCGTGGTGGAGAAAGTGCGTACGGGTGAAGTGGTTTCAAAGCGACCGTGGTTGGCATGGTACAATTCCAGGGTTGCTTCTTCGTCTGCCTTACCGGTAAAAGGAAAGCTGATGCTGCGGAAAGAAGAGCTGAATTCCTTGTTGCACAAGCCGCTGATCAACAGCTTACCTTCCTCAAAACCCATGTCTGAAATGGACATCAGGCTCAATGGTTTGCCCTGACGGTCTTTTTTGGTTTCGTCGGGAGGGTTGTTGACGGCGGTGGAAGAGAAGTTTACATCCGTAAGGGAAACGGCTTTGAGTTCGTTGTTGGCGCCGAGGCTGAGCAACACCGGAGTGCCGTCTGCACTTTTTACCGCGATGTACAGTTTTTTGGAAACCGGGTTGATGGCCATATCAATGATGGAAACATTCTCTTTGGTAGTTCCCAGCGCTTCGGCAATTTTCACATCGATGTTCTTGACGTCGTACTGTGTGCTTGCTGCTTTTTTGGTGTCTTTGGTTTCCACCGCAAACACGGTTGAGCTCTTCGAATCACCAATGAACAACACACCTTCTGGGCCAAAAGCCAAAGCGGCAATTGACTTTACTACAGGTGTGCCCTTGCTGAAATTGTATTTGTTATCGGTTTTTTTGTACGTACTGGAGATAAAGAGCATTCCCAGTACGCCTACGGCAACAAGAAGCGTAATTTTTTTCATTTCTGATGCGATTAAAAAGTTAGGTATTGGATGGAAGTTGGTGTCGACAGTTTTAAAACTGACTACCTAAGGTAACATCAATATTTGGACCATAAATCAGGATTCTACAAGTAAGGGTGTTTGGGCTGTGGCTGATGGGGAATAATCGATGCTTGGGGACGGCCACAGGATGGCCTTTTTTGAAAAAATCGGTGTTTCAATTTGATACGGGCATGGCTTTTTTTGAAAAATGTTGGTATATTTGATTCCAACGAAGGGGCGATAAAAAAATAAGTGATCATTTTGCCAGAGGATTAGATAAGTAAACG